>JALVDI010000185.1 GCA_027009115.1 Polyangiaceae bacterium
CATTCAGGAGTTGCAGGCGATCCGCGGCGTCTTCGGAGAGCACGCTCGGGACGGGCTGTGGGTGAGTAGCACCAAGAGCGTCCACGGCCACCTCCTGGGCGCTGCCGGCGGCCTCGAGGCGGCGCTCTTGGCGCTGACCATTGCCCGTGGGCAGGTGCCGCCGACGGCCAACCTCGACGAGCCCGATCCGGGCGCGGAGGGCTTCGATCTGGTGCCCCACGAAGCGCGCGAGCGAGACGTGCGGGTGGGACTCACCAACTCCTTCGGGTTCGGCGGGACGAACGTCAGCCTCGTCTTTCGGAAGCACCCATGAAGGTCTTCGCCGGCAGCGATCACGCCGGGTTCGACCTGAAGCTCGCGCTGCTCGAGGCGATGGCGGCCGCCGGCCACGAGGTGGAGGACCTCGGCACCCACGGCCGGGAGTCGACGGACTATCCGGACTATGCGCACCGAGTCGCTCAGGCCGTGCTCGCCCACCCCGAGGCCAAAGGACTGCTCGTGTGCGGAACGGGTCAGGGCATGAGCATGGCCGCCAACCGGCATGCGGGGGTGCGTGCCGCGCTCTGCCACGACACGTTCAGCGCGCGCATGGCTCGGGCCCACAACGACGCCAACATCCTCTGCATGGGCGGGCGTGTCGTCGGTGTCGGCCTTGCGCGCGAGGTGCTCGTGGCCTTCTTGGGTGGGACCTTCGAGGGGGGGCGCCACGAGCGCCGCGTCGCCAAGATCGAGCCGCGCCGGTGATCATCCCCCAAGACGCCTTGTTCCGAGAGGAAGCCGAGCGCTATCGCCTGCGCTGGAACTGCGAGGATTGCGTGCTCTTCAACGGCGAGGCGCGGTGCGTGCATGAGTTTCCGACGGATCGCCACCGGGCCGGACGCTACGAAGATCCAGAGGCGCCGCTGCTGTTCTGCAAGGAGTTCGACCTGGTCTAGAGCACGCCCCTATGTGGCGCATCGCCCTCAAACCTCTTCAAGAGGTCCTCGCTGCATCATGCAGGGGCACGCTCGCGGGCCGGTACGATCGCCACGGGACGGAGTGGTGAGCCCCCGAACTGCCCTTCAAAAGAGGAAGAGCGCGCCCGCCCAGGTGAGGGCGACGTAGGTCATCAGGCCGAGCCCCAGGTGGACTGTGCTCAGCGCCTGGAGGGTGCGGTAGTCGTTGGCGCGGGAGAGGCCGAAGGTGTCGCTGTTCGCGAGGATCAGCCCGAGGCCCATCTGAGCGACCATGCCGGCGAGGTGGACCCACCGCAGACGTTTGTGTCGCCGCAGCTTCCGCGCGTAGGCGCCGGTGCCGTCGCTGAGGTGCAAGGGGTCGGGCATGGCCAACGACAGCCCGAAGGTGACGCTGTAGAGGGCCGTCGTCAGCACGCTGCTGACGAGGTGCGGCACCGGTTGCCGGATGCAGCTTCGCTGGCCGAAGATGGCGTCCCCCTGAACGCAGGGCGTGTTTCCCAGACTCGAGAACATGCCGTAGAGGTTCCAGTACTGGAGGTAGCCGAGGATCACTGTGCCGGTCATCGAGGCCCAGGTGGCGATGCCCAGGGCCCGGTGAACCTTGGCCAGGCGGCCGCGTCGCTGCATGAGCTCGGCCGTCGTCGGTGCGCTCGGCGCGTCGTCCTCGTTGGCGGCGGCCCCCGAGCTTGCCTCATCCGCCGCGACCGCGACGGCAGCGGCCAACGGGGCCGGGCCGCCGCCGGGCGTGCCCACCCCAACGGACGGATCGAGGGAGAGGGAGAAGCCCCAGATTGGGGTCGCGACGAGGAGCGCGGTCAAGCTGCCCATCGTTCGAGGATACACGCGCCCTCCTGTGAGCCAAACCGTTGACGCGGGGGGTGGCCGTGGCGCATCGATGGAGACGTGCTCGACCATCTCCCCAAGGCGGTGTCGGTCTACGAGGTCTCGCCTCGGGACGGGCTCCAGAACGAGGCGGCTCAGGTCGCGACTCACGCGAAGGTGCGTCTGATCGAGGCGCTCGCCGGCGCAGGCTGCAAGCGCATCGAGGTCACAAGCTTCGTCTCGCCGAAGTGGGTACCGCAGATGGCCGATGCCGACCAGGTCTGCCAGATGTTCGAGCGCCGCGAAGGTGTGACCTACTCGGCTCTGGTGCCCAACCGGCGTGGCCTGGAGCGGGCCTTCGCTGCCGGCCTCGACGAGGTGGCGGTGTTCCTCAGCGCGAGCGAGACCCACAACCGCAAGAACGTCAACAAGACCATCGCGCAGACCTTGCGGACCTTCGAGGACGTGATCGGGCCGGCGGTCGATGGGGGGCTGGCGGTCCGTGGTTACGTCTCGACGATGTGGGGTTGTCCCTACGAAGGCCACGTCCCCCCCGAGCGCGGCCTCACCATCGCCAAGGAATTGCTCGATGCGGGTTGCTACCAAGTCTCCCTCGGCGACACCATCGGTGTGGGCACGCCCGTGCAGACGCGCGATATCCTCGATCTGTTCTTGGCGGACCTACCGCCAGAGAAGGTCGCACTGCACCTTCACGACACGCGCGGGACCGCCTTGGCCAACGTGCTCGTGGGTCTCGAGATGGGCGTGACCACCTTCGACGCCTCCGTCGCGGGGCTCGGGGGTTGCCCCTACGCCCCCGGCGCTGCCGGTAACCTTGCGACCGAGGACCTCGTCTACGCCCTCGACGGAATGGGCATCGAGACGGGCATCGATCTCGACAAGCTCTGGCAGGCGGGCCAGGTCGCCGAGGCTGTGGTCGGGCGGGAGCTGCCGGGGAAGGTGCACCGGGCCGGGGTGCGGGCGCTTCCGTCCTGAGCCGGTCGCGAGGCGCATGGATGAAGCGCTCGGAAGCGATGCTGGCCGTGGCGGGCTTGCTCTGTCTTCTCGGATGCGCGGTCAGGCTGCGCGGTCAGCAGGGGAACCGTGCGTAGCGGTAGAGCGACCAGAGCCTGCCCCCGTCGATCGTGAAGTAGAAGCCCCGGGTGCCCATCGTACAAGCCTCGATCGGTTCGATGGCGATGCCTTCGATGTTCGTGCTCATGAAGAGCAGAGGGGCGGGGCCATCGTAGCGGGCGACGGTGTCGAGGCGCCGCTCGCCGCTCTCCTCTGCGTGCGAGGACAGCCAGCTGACCTCGAGTTGGTCGAAGTCGGCGTCATGCCAGAGGAAGAGCTGGCCCGTGGAGCGGTCGAACTCCAGGCCGGCCGTCTCGGCGGCAGCGCTTCGGTAGCGGCCGACGAGGTCGAAGGCGTCGCTGTCCGGGTCGAGGTCGAAGGCGTAGACGTGGCCGCCCCCCTGGTGGCCCACGAGGATGAGGCCTCCCAGGCCCCGGCGGCTGACGTAGGGGGCGCCCGAACCGTCCACGAAGCCCTGGGCGGTGAGGAAGGCGTCAGGGATGAAGGTCATGCCTTCTCCGCCCGACCCGCCGATGTGGGCGGAGAGATCCCAGCGGCGCCGCTCGCGGACGTCGCCGCCGACCGACAGGTCCACCCAGCGAACCGTGCCGCGCGCCTCGTCGAGGACGAAGACGCCGTCTTCGTCGGCGAGGTCGGCCTGAGTGATCGCCTCGGCGTCGCCGAAGTGGGACCAGACGGCGGGCCGCCCACCGCGGGCCGCGATGCGCCAGTCTCCGGAGTCGTCCCGCTCCAGGGCCCAGACCGTCGAGGGGCCGTTGTTGCGGCAAACCCACAGCACGTCCGTCCGCGGGTTGTAGAAGGCGCCGCTGAGGTCGGAGGAGAACTCACCTCTGCCCACGCTGGTCAGGTTCTCGGCGTCGCGGGTCGGCTCGGCGGGCCAGTCGCAGACTCGCGTCGAGGCGTGGATGCAGAGGCCATCCTCGCAGCGGTCCTCGGTGCAGGGCTGGCCGTCGTCGCAGTCCTCGTCCGCGCTGCACCCGGGGTCCACCGAGGCATCCGGCGAGCTGGCGTCGGTGGGCAAGCTTCCGTCGGCTGCGCCATCGCGTGTGGATCCGTCGACCGAGGAGGCGTCTTGCGCCGCGCCGCTGTCGTCGGGCGGGGCCGCGTCGGGCGCAGCCCCATCCGGATCCCCGGCGTCGACTTGCGAGCGTGCGTCTCGGTCCGAGGCATCGGGGGGCGAGGCTGCGTCCGGACCGTGACCGTTCGAGGCGCCACAACCGGCGAACGCGAGCAGGAGGCCGAGAGAGAGGCTCGGATACGAGAGATCGCGAAGGGTCACGGTCACAGGCACGACCCTACCACGCCGATCGTGTCGCTCCGCGATGCGCGGCGGGAGGGACCAAGGTGCCTGTTGCGACGGCGACCCTTGGGCCGCAGGCCCTTAGGTGCCGCTCGTGTTTCTCGGCTTGTCTTCGAGCCGCGCGCGGGCGGCCGGATGCCGGATCGCGATCCTCTCACGCTGGACGAGACGCGCCGATTTTGACGGTTGCTTGCTGACGGCGCCGACGGTTACCATCCCCGGGCCCCGCGAGGGCAGCTCCTTAACTTTCAGAATCTTTGGGCTTTTTGAATGCGCGGGGCGTCCATGGACGCGGGGTCGCCCGTCCCCATCGGGCGCTGCGCGCGGGTGACGGTGGTCCCCCGAGAAGGGGTGAAGGCAGGGAGCCGATGGCGGCGCTGACGGTTTCGAATTACTTGGGGATGCTCCAGGAAGATCCCGACGACGCCGAGTCGTTCGCCGGGTTGCGGGAAGCGCTGGAGAGCGGCGACTGGGAGCGCATCGGCGAGGAGCCGCTTCGGCTGTTGGAGGCCGCGCGTCACGGCCACGAGCGCCGTGGGGAGCTGCAGGCCGTAGCCTGGCTCATCGAGCTCGAGGCCGAGTTCCTGTCCGAGGACGATCCCGTGTTCCGCGGGGCGCTCTACAAAGAGCTCGGCCGCATTCGTCACGAGGAGTTGCTGGACGACGCCGGCGCCCTCGAGGCGTACCGGCGATCGCAGGAGCTGAGGCCGGGGGATCCCGAAGTCGAGATGGCCATCGAGGAGATCGAGCAGGCCGCCGAGAAGTGGCGACAGATCGCCGACCGCTTCATCGAGGAGGCGGCGGACGCCTCCGATGCGACCCTCAAGACCTCCATGCTCGCCCGGGCGGCAGGGTTGGTCTGGCAATACCGTGGCAAAGGGAAGGCCCGCGAGACCGACAAGCTCTTCAAGCAGGCTCTGAAGGCGGACCCGGCGTCGATCCGCACCGCGCGTTTGTACTGCATCACGCTCCGGGCGCGGGATCGGTTCAAGGACATTGCGCGGATCTTGGCGACGACTGCGGAGGCGGCCCGAAGCCGGGACGACAAGCTCAACCTCTTCGTTCAGGCCGCGCGCGTCTATCTGCGCCGTCTCGACGATCGTGAGAACGCTGCGACCTGCTACCGCCGCGCCCTCGACTTCGCACCGGGCCATGAGGAAGCGCTGCGCTTTCTGGTCGAACACTTCACCGAGCGCGAGGAGTGGGACGAGCTCGTCGCCCTCTACGAGGACGCGCTTCGCTCCCGGCAACAGCTCGACAGCGAGCAGGGGATCTTGCTGCAGATCGGTATGGTGCACTGGCGCATCCGCAACGCCCCCGAGGAAGCAGAGCCTTACTTCGCTCGGCTGCGCAAGATCGACCCGGCGCATCCGGGGATGCTCCAGTTCTATCGTGAGTTCCTCGGTCAGCGCGATGAGGACGAGGCGCGCGCGCGGCTGCTGACGATCCTCAACGACGCCCAACGCGTGGCCGAGACCGACGAGCAGCGGCGGGACCTTGCCATCGAGTTGGCGCGCGCTGCTCAAACGACGGACGCCACCGAGCGCGCCATCGACGCCTGGAAGGCGGTGCAGCGCCTCGATCCGAGCAACGAGGAGGCGAACGCCGCGCTCCGAGAGCTCTACCGGCGGGGTCAGAAGTGGAACGCCCTCGTCGAGGTGATGCGGTCCGAGCTCGACGCTTTGCCCGCCGGCTCCGACGACGCCTCCGTCCGCGAGCGACGGGTCGCGCTGCTTCGCGAGCTGATCACGATCTATCGCGACGAGCTGCAGCTCGACGTGATGGTGATCAACACTTACAAGGCGTTGCTCGAAGAGTTGCCCGGAGACCGCGAGGCGCTCACGGAGCTCGCCAAGACTTACGAGGGGATGGGGCGCTGGAACGACCTGATCCGCGTCCTCGAGGAGCAGGCGGAGGCCGAGGAGGATGTGGGCTCCAAGGTCGAGCTCCTCGGGCGGATCGCCAGCCTCTGGATCGATCGCTTCGCAAACTACAATCAGGCGACCAAACCCCTCGAAGCGATCGTCGAGCTCGAGCCCGAGAACCGTGAGGCCCTCGCGAAGCTCAAGACCATCTACACCAAGAAGCGCGCGTGGAAGGCGCTCTTCGCGGTGCTCGAGAAGGAGTCGCAGCTCGCCTCGGACCCGGACGCTCGCCTCGCGATGAAGGCCGAGCTCGCCCGTCTGGCGGGGGACCGCTTGCACCGCAACGCCGATGCGATCCGGCTGTGGCGTGAGGTAATCGAGGCGGCGCCGGACACGGAGGGCGCCCTGGACACCCTCGAGAAGCTCGCCGACCGCGAGAAGGATTGGGAGAACCTTGCCTTTGCCCTCGAGCTCCGGGTCGACCGAAGCGAAGACGACCGCGCGAAGATCGCCGTGCTCCAGAAGCTCGGAACCGTCTACGGCGAGCGCTTGGGCGACCCAGCCAAGGCTGCCCACGCTTGGAAGCGCATCCTTGCCCTCGATCCGAAGAATGGCCGCGCGCTACGCACCCTGCGAGAGGCCTTCCTCGAGGGGCGCGACTGGGAAGGGTTGGAGGCCCTGTACGCGGAGGCCGGCGACTGGGAGGGGCTGGTCGATGTGCTTGGCACCGCCGCCGAGAAGACGGACGACGATGAGGCCCGGGTCGAGCTGAGCTTCCGTGCCGCGGCTATCTATGAGGAGCAACTCGGCAATCCGGAGCGGGCGTTCCGCAGCTACGAGCGGGTCCTCAGCGTCGAGCCCACGAATCAGCGGGCAGCGCGCGCGCTCACCAAGATCTACGAGCAGCAGGAGAAGTGGGCGCGGCTCGCGAAGATGCACGAGATCCTCTACGCGGGGCTCGGCGACGACGCCACGGTCGAGGAGCGCCTAAAAGCCTTGGCGACCCTACGGGAGCTTCACCTGGACAAGCTCCGCGACGAGGCGGGCGCGTTCCGCTGGGCGAGCGAAGCCTACCGCCTGGCACCGGAGGACGGCGAGGTGCGCGCCCAACTCGAAGCCGTAGCGGAGCGCGCGGGCAAGCACGAGGAGCTCGCCAACCTGTTCCGCGCGCGTCTCGAAGCCGAGGGCGTGCCGGAGCAGGAGCAGACGGTCCTGCGGCGAAAGCTCGCTGGGCTCGCCGGGGAGCGACTCGGGCAAACCGGCGAGGCGATCGCGCAGCTCGAGCAGATCCTGGAGCGGGACCCGACCGACGCCGAGGCGATCCAAGTGCTCGACCGCCTCTACCGCGGCGAGGGGCGGATGCAGGAGCTCCGGGGGCTGCTCGTTCACCGCCTTGCGCACGAAGAGCTCGACGCCGACGGGCGCCTGGCCCTCCTGCTGGAGCTGGCTCGACTCGAAGAGCAGGAGCTCGACGACGCCGAGTCCGCCGCTGCGCGCTACCGGGCGATCCTCGACATCGAGCCGGGCCACGAGGACGCCCTCGGAGCGCTCGACCGCCTCGCGACGGAGGGCGAACGGTGGGGCGAGCTCGCGGACATCCTCCGGCAGCGGATCGATCGCGCCGAGGGAGCGGCGGGGCAGGAGCTCTCCCTTCGCCTCGCGGATCTCCTACGAACCAAGCTCGACGATCCCCGGGGCGCCCTCGATGCCTACGCCCGTGTGCTCGACGAGGACCCGGGGCAGCCGCAGGCCATCGCGGGCCTCGAGGCGATCGCGGCGCTCGAGGACCACCGATCGCAGGCGGCGTTGCACCTCGAGCGGGCCTACGAGGCGAGCGGTGCCCACGAGAAGCTCGCCGCGATCCTCGGCACCCGCCTGGAGGCGAGCGAGGACGAGGACGAGCGCCGGCAGCTGCGCTTGCGCCTGGCCGAGCTGGCCGGTGCCCTCGGCGACGCGGAAGGGGCCTACGAGGCACTCGAAGCGGCGTTCCTCGATCGTCCCGGCGACGTCGAGCTGTGGGACCGGGTCGCCGCGGCGGCCGAGGCCGCCGGCAGGCACGAGAGCTTGGCCACCGCCTTCGCCACGGCGATCGAAGCGGGCGACCTCTCGGATCACGACGCGGCCGCCTTGGCCACGCGCGTCGCTGAGATCTACGACGTCGTGCTGGGGCGCCCCAGCGACGCGGAGCCTTTCCACAAGCGTGTCCTTCACCACGACCCGCTGCACGCGGGCTCGTTCCTGGCGCTCAAGGAGCTCTACACCGAGCAAGAGCGCTGGGACGACCTTCAGGCGCTCTACCGCAACCGCATCGCCGAGACAGTGGATGCCGAGCAGAAGCTCGAGCTCTTGCTGCAGGTCTGCTTCTTGTTCGAGGAGATCCTCGAGAACTCTGAGCTGGCGATTCGTTCCTACCAGGAGGTCCTCGAGCTCGCGCCGGAACACGGCGCCTCCCGGCGGGCCCTCGACCGCCTCTACCGGCGTACCGAGCGTTGGCGCGACCTGGTCGCGCTCTTGCGCCAGGAGCTGGACCGCGCCGACAGCGAGCACGAGATCGTCGAGCTGCTCTACGAGATCGGGGAGCTCCACGAGCTGAAGCTCGGCGAGCCTGCGGCGGCGGTCGATCAGTACGAGGCGGTCCTCGACAAGAGCCCCACGCACGTGCGCGCCCAGCAGGCCCTCGAGCGGCTCTTGTCGGAGCCCAACCAGCGGCAGCGCATCGCGGCGCTGCTCGAGCCCCTCTACGACGCCCAGGGAGCCTGGAGCGAGCTGGCGAACGTGCTCGAGGTCCAGCTCGAGGACATCAGCGATCCCGGCGGTCGCGTCGGTCTGCTCACCCGGCTGGCGACCCTCTACGAGGACCGCCTCCACGACGTCGACCGGGCGTTCGCGGCGCTCTCCCAGGCGGTGCTCGCGGACCCCGCCGACGCGGAGCTGCGTCGAGAGCTCGCCCGTCTGGCGACCTTGCGCGGCGCCGAGCGGGAGCGAGCCGAGGTCCTCGAGCGGGCGGTCCTGGCCACGGAGGGGTCGAGCTACTTGCAGGCGGAGCTCCTGCTGGAGCTCGCGCGGCTCTGGGACGAGCGGATCGGCGAGCCCGCCAGGGCGGAGGGGGCCTACGCTCGCCTCATCGAGGTCGACGGCGACAACCCGGACTCGGTGCTTCCGGCCGCCCGCGCGCTCGAACGCATCCACCTCGGCGCTGGCGACTACGAGAAGCTCGCTCAGGATCTGCGGCTTCAGATCCGCCTCGAGCACGAGCCAGAGGTTCGGGCCGAGCTCCTGGTCCGTTTGGCGAGGCTCCTCGAAGAGACTCTCGAGGACGTCCACGGCGCGATCGCCGCCCACCGTGAGCGCCTGGACATCGACCCCGCGGACGAGGACGCGCTCCGTGCCCTCGAGCGTCTCTACGAGCGGACCGGCGAGTGGCAGCGGCTGATCGGAGTGCTCCAGGCGCGGGACGCGGCCACCGACGACGAGCAAGTGCAGGCCCAGGTGGCGTTGCGCATCGGCGACATCTACGAGACGAAGCTCGACGACGCCGACAACGCCGTCATCGCTTACAACGACGCCCTCTCTCGCTTTGGGCCGTCGCAGTCCGTGCTCCAGGCGTTGGCGCGGCTCTACGAGGCGGACGCGAAGTGGGACGACCTGCTGGAGATCCTCGAGCTGCAAATCGAGCAGACCGAGCGGCCCGAGGAGATCGCCGAGCTCCGTTTCCGCTCTGCCGAGCTGATGCGGCGCACCGGTGATCTCGAGCGGGCCATCGAGACCTACGGTGAGGTGCTCAGCCTGGTGCCGGGTCACGAGGGAGCGGTGGCGGCGCTGGAGGAGATCATGACCGATCCTTCGGCGACCCACCGAGCGGATGCGGCGCGCACCCTCGTGCCGCACTACGAGGCCGCGCAGCGCTACGGGGACCTCGTCGGAGCGCTGGAGGTCATGGCCGAGACCGACGACCCGATCGAGCGGTTGCGGGCCCTTCGGCGAGCCGCGGAGATCGCAGATGTGGGGCTGGAGGACGCGACCGCCGCGTTCGGGCTCACCGCGAAGGCCGTGCGGGCGGCGATTCACGAGCCGGATCTGGCGGACCTGCTCGCGGACCTCGAACGCCAAGCGGCGGCAGCCGACGAGCACGCTCAGTACGCGTCCCTGCTCGAAGAGATCGCGCCAGACATCATGGATGGGGAGCTGCAGGTCGAGGTCCTGATGAGGGCAGCCTCCGTCGCTCGAGCGCGGCTTGCGGATCGGGAGCGGGCCCGGCGCCTGTTCGGACGGGTGCTCGACGTGCTGCCGGATCATCGGCCGGCGCTCGACGCCCTCGAGGACTTGCACATCGAGGCCGAGGACTACGACGCCTTGCTCGAGGTGCTGCGCCGCAAGACGGACGTGGCCACCTCTGCGGACGAGCGGGTTGCGCTCCTCGAGCGCCAGGCGCGTATCTGTGAGGAGCGGACCGGCGACGTGGCCAGCGCCATCGACGCCTACGAGCAGATCCTCGGGGAGCGCGAGGACCGCCTCGAGGCGTACGAGGCGCTCGGGCGACTGTACGCGAAGGCGGAGCGCTGGCCCGACCTCGCCTCCACGCTGGAGCGGCAGCTCGAGGCGGGGGTCGGCGACGCGGTGGCCGTACGCTACGCCCTGGGGAAGGTGAACCTCGAGCACCTTGGGGACACCTACCAGGCGATCGACCAGCTGCGGGAGGCGGTTGCGCTCGACCAGGGCCACGAGCCCTCCATCGAGCTGCTCGCCGCACTCATGGAGGACCCGGAGCATCGGGGCACCGTCGCCGAAATCTTGGAGCCCGTGTTCCTCGCGCGCATGGACTGGCCCAGGGTCACTGCGACTTTGGAGGCGCGGCTCGCAGCGACCGACGACCTCGAGGAGCGCAAGCAGCTGCTGCGCAAGCTCGGGCAGATCTACGAGGACTATCTTCAGGATCTGGAGGGGGCCCTCGAGACCTACGCGCGTCTGTTCCGGGAAGACCCGCGGGACCGCGAGGTGTGGGCGATGCTGGCGCGGCTGGCGAACGTCCTGGAGAGCTGGAAGACCCTCGGCGATATCTACGCCGGCGTCGTCACCGAGCAGGGAGTCATGGAAGAGGAGATGGCGGAGCTGGCTCGGACGGCCGGCCGCATCTTCGACGAGCGGGTAGGCGACCCAGAGCGCTCGTCGGCCCTCTATGCCCTCGTGCTCGAGTTCGATCCGACGGACACCGAAGCCTTTCGTTCCTTGGAGTCGGCCTACGAGCGCCTTGGCCGCTACGGTGAGCTCGCCGAGCTCTACCGTCGCCGGGTCGACGTCGCCGAGACGGACGAGGAGCGCGTGGCGGTCCTGCACCGGCTCGCCCGCACGCAGGAGACGAAGATCGGTGACCGTGAGGCGGCGGTCGACACGTATCGGGAGCTGCTTCGCTACGCCCCGGACGACGCCGAGGCCGTCTCGGCTCTCGACCGGCTGCTGAGCGCGGAGGGCCGATGGGCAGAGCTCGCCGATCACCTGCGTCAGCAGATCGATGCGAGCCTCGGGACCGAGGCGGAGGCCGAGCTTCGCCACCGCCTCGCGGGCGTCCTTGCCGAACGTTTGGACGATGCCCCTGCGGCCCTCGATGTGCTCGAGGAGGCCGTGCAGGTGCGGCCGGATCACGCCCCGAGCATCCAGGCCATCGAGGCGCTCGGCAGGGTCCCGGAGCTGCGGTTGCGGGTGACCCAGATCCTCGAGCCGATCTACCGCGGGGCCGACGATTGGCGGAAGCTCGTCGAGGTCCTCGAGGCGCAGGTCGAGCTCGCGGACTACCCCACCGATCGGGCGCGGCTTCTGGCCGAAGTGGGCCGGCTCTACGAGGAGCGAGGCGGTGACGGGGCGCGTGCGTTCGAGGCCTGGGCGAGGGCCTTCGTCGCCGACCCGCACGACGAGGCGGCGCGCGCCGAGCTCGACCGGCTCGCCCAGGCTTTGGACGCCTGGGACGCGCAGGTGGCGGCCTACGAGCAGGCGATCGCCGGGGCCGACGATCCGGCGCGGGTGAGCGAGCTCCTCGGCGCCATCGCGCGGGTCCACGACGAGAAGCGTGGCGACCCGCGGGCTGCGATTCAGACTTACGAGCGCTTGCTCGAGGTCGACCCGGACGACACCTCCGCCCTGGACGCTCTCGAGGCCCTGCATACGATGGTCGGGGACTGGCGTGGGCTCGTGGAGCTGCTCGAACGCAAGGTCGAGCGGTCCTACGAGCCGACGGTGCGGGCCGAGCTCCTGCGCCGAGCGGGGTCCGTCGTCGAGGAGCTCCTGGGCGATGCGACGGGCGCCATCGAGCTCTACCGTCGCGCGAGCCAGGAGGACGATACGGACGTCGTTGCGCTCGAGGCCCTCGACCGCCTCTACACGGCGGCAGGCGACTTCGAGGCCCTCGCGGACGTGCTGCGGCGTCGCCTCGACCTCGAGGAGCCGGAGGCCCGGGCCGAGATCGGGCTGCGCCTTGGCGGCCTCCTCGAGACACAGCTGGGGCAGCCCCATCAAGCCATCGACGCCTTCGTCGCGGTCCTCGAGGCTCACCCATCGCATCCAGAGGCGGTGGCGTCGCTCTCGCGGCTCTACGAGCGCCAGGGGATGTGGCCGGAGCTCCTCGACAACCTCAAGCTTCAGGCGGGCATGGCCGAGTCCACGCAGGAGCGCGTGCGGCTCATTTTCCGCGCTGGCGAGGTCACCGAGCGGGAGCTCGACGACACCCTCGAAGCGTTGCGCTACTACGAGCAGGCCCTGGCCCTCGACAGCCGGCACGAGCCGTCGCTGCAGGCGCTGATCCGTATCAGCCATCTGGAGGACTACCGGCTGCAGGCGGCGGAGATCCTGGAGCCCTTGCTGACCGTGCAGGAGCGATGGGACCGGCTTGCAGACCTCCTCCAGCTCAAGGCCGAGGCGTCGACGGACCCCTACGACCGGAAGGAGCAATTCGTGGCCCTCGCACGGGTGCGCGAGTCCGGACTCGGCGATCGAGCGGGGGCCTTCGAGGCGATGGCCCTGGCCCTTGGGGAGGACCCGGCCGACGACGACCTCGCCGAGGAGCTCGAGCGCCTGGCGGCGGCGACGGACCGCTACGATCGCCTCGCCGACGAGCTCGCGGCGCGGGGGCAGCAGACCCTCGATCCGCTCGTCGCGCGCGCCCACTATCTGCGGTTGGCCCGCATCGCGGAGGAGCGGCTGGGTGACGACGCGCGCGCCGTCGAGGCCTTCGAGCGCGCTCTCGAGCAGGCCGGCGACGACGAGGATCTGCTCGCTGCTCTCGACCGCCTTCACACGAAGATGGAGGCCTGGGATGCGCTGGCGCAGGTGCTCGAGCGCAGGGTGCAGCTGGCGGCGGACCCGGTCGAGCGCGCAGACCTCCTGGTGCGTCTGGGTGCCTTGCGGCACGAACGCTTCGCGGACCTCCAGGGCGCTTTCGCGGCCTATCAGGAGGTCGTCGAGCGCGACCCTGCCGACAGCCGCGCGCTCGATGGGCTCGAGCGGCTCGGTGCCCACGAGGAGATGGCTCTCCAGGTGGTCGATACGCTCGAGGCGGCGTTTCGCGAGACCGGGGCGCTCGACCGGATCGCGAAGCTCTACGATATCCGGATCCGTCTGGCGGACTCGGAGGGCGAGCGCGTGCGCATGCTCCAGGATGCGGCGGCCCTCTGGGAGAACGAATTGGGTCAGCCCGACAAGGCCCTCGAGGCCTTGTGCAAGGCCTTCCAGATGGATCCGCGGGACCTGGCGCTTCTCGACGACATCGAACGGTTGGCGGCGGCGAGCGGCCGCTGGGAGGCGCTGCGGGGCCTCGTGGAGGCTGCTGGCGAGAGCGAAGACCTGGACCGGGATCTGCGACGGGAGCTGAACCTCCGGGCCGCCCGCTGGTACCGCGACCACCTCCAGGACACGGCGGCGGCCGAGGCCCGGCTTCGCGCGGCGCTCGACGCCGATTCCGAGTCGGCCGAGGCGCACGAGCAGCTCGTCGACCTACTCCGCGAGCCCGGTCGGGAGGCCGCACTCGTCGAGGCGGTGCGCCGCTGGGCTGCGGTCGAGTACGACTCCG
>JALVDI010000186.1 GCA_027009115.1 Polyangiaceae bacterium
GCTGAGGGCTCAATGCTGAAGGCCGACAGCTTGCGCGCGTAGCGCGCATGGGCATCGAGGTCCGGGCCCGCCGGCGCGCCCCCATCGTCGTGGGAGGCCGGCCATGAGGATGCGGCGGGTCGGCCTGCGGCCGACAGCGATTAGCCCTCAGCCGTTAGCCATTAGCGGCGGTGCACTTGATCGGGATCGGCAGGGGCTAAGGGCTAAATGCTAACCGCTAATGGCTGGTGCACGCAGTGCACCTCCGACCTGCACCTGGTCCTGCAGGCGCGGGAGGCGGCCGACGAGCTGGTCGAGCGCTGCCTCCACGTGCCGGTGCGCAAGGCCATGAACCTCGGCAGCGCCCGCGGCTTCGACCGGGCGGTGGGCAAGCTCGCCGCGCTGCTGCGGGCTCGGGCGTCGGACGCCGACGACGCGGCGGTGCGCGCCGCCGTGGGCGTCCTCGACGTGGACTGGGCGGGGACCACCGCGAGCCAGCGGCGCACGCTCATCGGCAGGGTGCTGGAGGCGGCGGGCCGCAAGACGGCCGCCGTGCCGCGGGCCGTGCAGGCGGTGTTCGGGGACGCGGCGACCGAGGTGGTCCAGGCCACCCGCGACGCCGCCCGGCGCGGACAGGGCCTCGCCATCGCCGCCGACTTCAACGCCCTCGACAAGCGCATCGTCCGGCACCTGACGAGCAGCCAGGCCAACTTCGTCCGCGACGAGTACGGCCGGCGCCACGACGCCTTCGGCGAGCGGGCCCGGCAGATCGTGGCCGAGGGGCTCGAGGCCGGCCTCGGCCGCGAGGACATCGCCCGGGATCTGGAGCGCGCGGCCCGCGACGTGATCGCCGGGCGCGGCAGCTTCTACTGGGAGGTGGTCGCCGGCTCCTTCGTCTCCCGCGGCCGGTCGTTCGCGCAGCTCTCGGCCTACGCCGAGGCGGGCATCGACCGCTACATCATCGAGGCGGTGCTCGACGAGCGGACCACCGAGATCTGCCGCTTCCTGCACGGCAAGACCTTCTCGGTGAGCCAGGGCCTGCAGACGTTCGAGCGGGTCGAGCAGAACCCCGACGCGGTCAAGGAGCTCACGCCCTGGGTGCGCGATGGCGTGGACGCCAAGGGCCGCCAGGTCATGTTCGTGGACCGGGGCGGCGGGCGGACCCGGCGCGTGGCCGTGGTGGACCGGCCGGGCTTCGGAACGCGCGACGCCCGGGGGAGCTACTCGGCCGGGCTGTCCACCGCGCGGCTGCAGGAGGTCGGGATCTCGTTCCCGCCCTACCACGGGCTCTGCCGCACTACGACCGTTGCTGATGTCTCGGCCCGCGTGGTCACCCCGCGGGTGGCCGAGGCGGTGCCCGAGCCCCGCCGGCGGCGGGACGGGCCCGCCGAGCTGCTGGCGGCATCGAAGCGCTTCGCCTCGTCCTCGGGCGAGGCCCTGCCGCTCGACAGCGGCTTCATCGAGAACTTCGACGTGCAGTTCCGGCTGGAGCGGATCGGGGGCAGGGACGTCACCAAGGTCCGCTTCAAGGTGACCGACCAGCACGCCGAGCGGGTGCGCGCCGCAACGTGGCTCGGGAAGTAGCTCGGGGATCGCGGTTTCCAGCGGATTAGCCGACAGCCAGACTGCTCGGCTCGTTCCCCGGAGCGTGCCTACACGCAGTTCCAGAGATAAACCGATTTCGACTCGGAGACGGCCAGCATCGACAAGCGGCGCAGCTCACGCAGAATCGGCAGCATCTCGTCACCACTACATTGAATCTCCGCCGTCCGCCCCCAAGCATGCGACCAGGCATCTAGGTCCGCGTCAGATGCCGATGCAAGGTGCCTGATCAGGCCCGGGGTGACCTCGACCGTGAGACGTTCGCCCCCGTCCACAACTCGGATCACTCTGCCTTCGTACGGTATCTCATCGTCCTCGCCACCGACCTCCTGGCCCTGGACAATCTGATAGAGCGTTCCGACTTCGAGCTCTGTAAGACCCTTGCACTCAAGTCTGTGTGTATCCGGGAACGAGGCATCCCCGTCGTAGGCCGAGGCTTCTTCTTCGGTCGCGACGATGAAGTCAGCTAGCAGTCCCATCAGCTGAGAACCTACTCTTCGCTCCGTGCCCTGTCAAAACGCCCCATTACATTGTACCAGAAGGACGGCGTGGTGGGGCTCATCCACGACCTGTCGGACCCCGACGCCCTGGTCCACATCCTCGGCGACCCGGACGGCTCGGGCCTCTTGTCCTCGACCCAGCGCTACGGGCGAGGGCTCTTCGTCAACGGCATGAGCACGGGCACCGACTTCGGCACCGGCGGCGCCGACGGCGTGTTCACCCGGGTGGTCGCCCGGGGCCGGCGCCACCTCGGCCTGCACTCCCACGGGGCCCGGGTGCTCATCGACGCCGACCAGGTGGGGCGGTCGGACTGGTACTTCTTCAACTTCGACAACTTCGGGCGGGCCGGGCCCGCGCAGTTCCGGGACCGCAAGCTCGTGCCCGAGATGCGCGGCACGCTGCCGCGCCTGGCGAGCAGCAACGAGATGGTCTTCCAGCACGGCATCCCGGTGGACGCCCTGCGCGGCGTGGTCATCCCGAACGCCTCGACGCGCCGGCGCATCATCCAGAAGCTGCGCGACGCCGGGATCACCGAGGTCAACGGCAAGCCGATCGAGAAGTTCATCATGAGCAGGGAGAGGTTCTGATGTTCGACTGGAGGCGCAACCAGGTCTGCCTGGCCGAGGGGCCGAAGGACGCCTACGTGCTGCTCGCCATCCGGCCCGAGCGGCTGGCGGACGAGGGCGGCGACGGCGAGGAGACCGTGGTCTGGGACGACGGCAGCCGCCAGCGGGCCTTCCCCGTGGGCCGCGTGCTCGACGACGAGCCCGGGCGGTTCCGCTTCGAGGACGACCGGGGCCGGGCCTTCACCCTGCGCCCGCTGACCGCGCGCCTGTACGCCGACCGGGTCCGCGACCAGGTGGGCGGCCCGGAGCTCGCCACCGACGAGGCCGTGCGCGAGTTCTACCTGGCGCCGCGGGGGTGGTAGGCGTTCTCCCTGTGGCGATGCCGGACGGACTCGGGGTGAGCGTACGCTCCGACAAACATCGGAGGAGCCGAGATGGTATCCCGTGACTCACCATTTTACCCGCCACATGCCTCCTCCGGTGCATGTGCCGCAATGCTGAATGGTCTTCCAGTCGCTTCTGCCGCCTTCCAGCTTCGCTATGCCCTTCTTGGCTTTGTCGGCCTTGGCAGCGTTCTGCCACGCATTGTGGCCGCAGTCCCCTACGCGTACCATTACGTCGTGCGTCGGCGCGGAGTACTTCTTCTTGAAGAACCGAACCTCACCCGGTTCCGGCGGTGCTTGTTCCTGATCAGGTTCAACAACATCAGGCTCTACGTCGTCTTCTTCCTCGTCGATTCTCTTCAAGCTCAAGTCGGGCTGGGCTTGTTTGAGGTGATGGAGAAGAGCCTGAACCTTTGCTTCCAGCCTCGCAACCTCCTCTCGAAGGAACCCTATCTCTTCGTCCCTCTCCGCGATGTCTTCCCTGAGTTTGTCGTTCTCTTTGTCGTAGAGCCCAGCGAGTTCCTCGAAGTCCTCGAGAGACTTCGCCCTCGCCTTCATGCGCGCGAACTCAGCCTGGGTGGCCGCGCTACGAATCTCGTCGATCTCTCGTGGACGTACCACGCTGACGGCCGACGCGCGCATGATCATTCGCCTCATCTGCCGCCGGAAACAATCGCGTGCGGCCCTGGCGTCCGAATCCAGCGACAGAAGTCGGGACGCGGTCCAAAGCGGGTGCCGATAGGGGTCGTCGTTCAGTTTGAGCTGCGGCCAGTACACGCGTACCGCACCTGAGTAGCAAGACAGGGGCTTCCTCAGCGTGTCCGTGAGTGCCCAACTCGCGGCTTCATCTACCGTGAAGACGTTCGCCAGCCCCGCGAGATCGTAGGCAAGCCGATCGTCAAGGCGATCCAGGGCCGGGTGACCGGAGACAGTGGAGACGACGACGTAGGGGATGGTGCGATCCGCGTGCTCGATCTCCAGAGCGAGGGTTTCCCCGTCGTCGAAGCCCTGGATATGTGTCAAGCGACGAAGACGGGATTCCCTGTGATACCAAGCGCCTGGCAGCTTGAGGAGTTCGCGCACGACCTTCGGGCATCGCGGGTCCACTTGTATCGGGTTGACCTGGGTGGCGACCGATCCCACTTCCAGGGTCACGTAGAGGAC
>JALVDI010000187.1 GCA_027009115.1 Polyangiaceae bacterium
ATCCCGCAGCACGTCCGGCAAGGGCCCCGCCAGCGGGCCGGCCTCGGCAAAGCTCGGCTCTACCCCCTGGCCGACGCTGGCTTCAACGGCACCCTCACCAACGCTGGCCTCAACGGCACCCTCACCAACGCTCGCCTCACCAACGCTGGCCTCAGCGGCACCCTCATCGACGCTCGCCTCACCGACGCTGGTCTCAGCGGCACCCTCATCGACGCTGGCCTCGCCAGCACCCGCCCCAGGGCTCGACGCCGGATGGGACGCCGACCCGGCCTGCGGCGGGCTTGCGGGCTCCGGTTCGTCGTCGACGGCTCCGCGCCCCCTGGCGGCCTCGGGCGCCGTCGCCTCCGCCGGCGCGTCCGGCCGAAGCACGTAGGCCCCAACCGCGCCAACGCCCAAGAGCGCCGCGACGGCGAGCCACGGACCCCACGCACGGCGCCCCGCCGAAGCGACACTTTCCCCAGGAACCGCGTGCCACAGTGGGGTCGCCGGCGCCGCCGAGGCGTCGTCCGCCGCACCGGCGAGCTCGCCCTCGAGGGCCTCTCGCATGGCCTGGGCGCTTGGAAAACGAGCTTCCGGGTCGTGGGCGAGGGCTCGCTCGACGACCTCCCTCAGCCCGGGGACGGCGTCGAAGCCGCGGGACGCGCCGGCGCCCGGCGGCTCGCCCTCCACCATGCGATGCAAGAGCGCGCCCACCGAGAAGAGGTCTCCGCGAGCGTCGCCGGTCGCGCCGCCAAGGACCTCGGGCGCCAGGTAGCGCACCGCGCCCTTGCCCGAACCTCGCCCCGTCGGCCCCGTCACATCGGCCGGGCTCACCCGCCGGAGGAGCTGGGCGATGCCGAGGCCGAGGATCCGCGGCTCGTCCTCCTCGCCAAGGAGAACATTGCGGGGGGTCAGATCCCCATGAAACGTTCCCGCTCGGTGCACCTCCTCGAGCACCCCGAGGAGACGCACCGCAACCTCCATGGCGCGGCGCGGACCGAAGGGCGCGCTCGCCAGCCGTTCGGCGAGGGGTGTCAGTGGCTGGTAGGCGTAACCAAAGTAGGGAACGCCGAGCTGAACGCCTCCCGTCACGAGACGGACGAGGCCAGGCCGCTCCAGGGAGCGAACGCTCTCGAACACCTCCTCAAAGAGGCGGCTGTTGTCCGGGTGCGTCTCGCAATCGAGAGGCAGCACGGCGAGCACCAGCTCCTCTCCCGAAGGATCGGTGGCGCGGTACATCAACGCCAAGCCGCCCCAACCGAGCCGGTCCCCGATGGAGTAGCGGCCAGCGAAAAGTTCGGCCAGGGTCGCTCGCTTTTCGTCCGCCGAGCTCATGGCCGGCGATTCTAGCTCGCGCCTGCCGCCCCCGCAGGCGCTCCCCGGTGGGACGGTGCGCTCTCGGCTCGCGCGAAGCGGTTCCGTGACGAACCGCCGGACAAGAACGGGAGGGCGGACTGTCGGCGACCCGGCGGCCTCCGATGGCCCCGACGGCGATCCGGTCGTACCTTGGCGTCATGCGCTCGGTCCTGCTCTTGTCCCCCCTCCTGTTCGCCCTGGGCGGAGCCGCCGTAGCGGCCGCGCCCGCCGCCGCCTGCGACACCTGCGCCCGAGACGGGTCACGTCACTATCTGTTGACTGGAGAGTTCGTCCGCTACCAGCGGGTGCGCTTCCTGCTCCATGTGCGGCTGCGCGACGGAGAACGCGAGTGGATCGATCGCGTCCCCGTCGTCCCGATGGCCCTGCCCGAGAAGGACGGTGAGCCCATCTCCTGGGCCTCGCTCCGCGAAGGGGATCGCATCGAAGCCAACGTCCGAGAGACCGAGGACGAACGAGTCATCACCCGGGTCGTCGTCGTCCGCAGCGCCGATGGGCGAAACGGGAACTGACCTCCCGCCGACGCCGCGGCCGGACTCTCCGAAAAGGGCGGCGCCGCGTCCGAGCGAAAAGCCCACGGCAAGGAACGGTCAAGCCCTGGCCCGCGTCCGCCGACCTCTCCGTGAGCGGGAAAAAGCGCGACGGACCGAAAGGAAGGGGCCCCGCGGAGCGTTGTCCCAGCGATGATGGAGCGAGACGACTCGATCCGACCGGGGGTGTGGGCCCTGGGAGCAGCCCTGGTCCTTGCTGCGGCGTTCGCTTCCTGGCGAACGCTGGCGCCCGAAGACGAAGCCGGGGACTCGGAGGAGCTCGGCGCTGCGGTCGCCGGCGAGGGCGGAGGCCGAGCCGACGACGCGGGCGTCCCCCCAGCCCCGGGGCTTCGGGCCCAAACGTACGGTGGTGGTCCGGGCGTTGCGCCGGATCCGCAGCTCGCGGCGATGTATCGCACCGTGGGCGGCGACGCAGGGCTCGCGCCCTTCGCACCACGCACCTGGGAAGGCCGGCTGGCGCGCCTTCGAGGTTCGGTTCCGGTCACCGAAGGCGAACGCTGCGATGTCCGCGTGCTGCCGGTACGCACCCAGATGTTCAACTGTCTGGTGCGCGTCACCTGTGGAGGCGTGGTGCTCTACCCCGACGGACCGCAGCAGGCAGGCTACGCGCCCTGCGACGTGCGGGACGGTGTCCCGACCCGCGCGATCGACGAGGGCACGACACCGCAGGACGGGGACCCGACTCTCCGGGCCGATCTACTCGCACGGCGCGTACGCGTCGCTGACGAGAGCCCCGAGCGAACCTTCGAGGCCGAGGTCGTCCTCGACACGCGGCTGTAGCTCCTCACGAAAGCCGAGCCGGGCGAAACCACATGCGAGCAGGTGGCTACCGGCGCACGGGCAGCGGGGGCGGGCCCTTGCCGCCCCTGCCCGGAAGGGGCGGCGGCCCCTTGCGACCCTTGTGCGAAGGCGCCTGAGGGGAACGGCGAGGCGGCGCCACGGGAGGCGGCCGCAGCGCCGGAGGCAGCGAGGGGACAGGGGGCGGACGAACGCTACTACTCATCCGTCCCCCTCGCCCGCCTGCGTCACGGCTCGGATGGTGGCCATGGTCGTCTCCTCGGACGATCCGCGGCTACCTTGAGCCACCTCGTCGAGATCGTCGTGGCGACCTCAGCGCCGCCGCCGCCGCGAGCGCGGCCGACTTCGCGACGAGCTCCGGGAGGACGTGCGCCGGCGCACCGACGAACGACGCCGCCGAACGCTCGACGTTCGCCTCACCGTTCCGGTGCTGGCGGACTCCTCGAGCCTGGCCGGAGTCACCCCCGACAGCTCGGAGAAGCCGAGTCGGTACGGCGAGGAACTGCCCTGCTCGTAGCTACCGACCCAGATCTTGTAGCTGCCCGCAGGGAAAGCCCCTTCCAGCAGTGGGTTCGTCCCCTCGAAATCGTCGTTGCAGAGGTACGAACCGTCGGGCTTCTGCACGACCAACGTGACGTCGGAGCTCGAGGCCGCCATGATCCGAAGCTTCGCGAAGGCGTCCGAAGCAACGAAGAGATGGTTCGGCGCCTCCGAGATGTAGCCCAAACAGTCGCCGCCGAGCGTCGCCGCGTCGACGCTGCCTCCCGAGACCCCTTCGACCGTGCGCGGATCCGGCGTAAATCCCGACGCAAGCGTGACGGTGTACGAGTCGTCGTCCCCGTCCTCGCCGCTGCTTCCACAGGCGAGCACGAGGGCGGTGCTCGCCATGACCCAAAGTCCGATCGCTTTCATGGTGTCCTCCTGGCTCAAACCAATGCGGCACAGGTCCGCCACTGCTGGAGCATCGATGCGGCAGCCCTTCGCTGGCGCGAGATCCGACGCAACGAGCCTGTTTCACTGGAGCACATACGCGCCGTTCCGCGCGTTCTTCCTCCCTCCGACGGGTCGAGGCGCCCTCCAGGCCCGATGGGCTGCCCAGCGCTCGGCGGCGCGCGGAAGGAGAACGCCCGCAGCCCGCTCCGAGCGCTCTGCCGCACCCTACGTGCGTAATCCACTTCGGCAAGCCTTGGCCCGAGACCCTCGCAGCGATGGCACGCCCTGCGCGGCCCCGTCCTCGGCGCCGCTCCGTCACAGCCGATGCGGGCCACGCAGCTAAAGCCCTCCCACCCGACGCCCGATGGCCGACGCATGAGCCAGCAGGGCAGGACTCCGCTCACGGTCTCCATCGGAGGGGGCAAGGGAGGCGTCGGCAAGAGCGTGGTGGCCTCGAACCTCGGCATTGCAATGGCTCGCCTCGGCTTCCGCGTGGTGCTCGTCGACGCGGACCTGGGCTCAGCAAATCTGCACACCCTCTTCAGCGTTGAGAGGCCCG
>JALVDI010000188.1 GCA_027009115.1 Polyangiaceae bacterium
GGTCGGGGCGAACGTGGACTTCGAGGAGTTCGACGGGGGCCACCGGGGCACCTCGTATCGTTACGAAACCTCGCTTCCGAGGCTGATTGGCGCCCTCCCGGCGGCATGAGGTCTGAAACCCGCTTTGGAGCGTATCTCAAAACCCCTCGTCGCCGCTGTGGGGCCTGCGCGCGCCCTCTGCCGCCATCCTCTCTGCTCAAGAATGCTCGGCATTCCCTCGCCTCGCGGATGCGCCAGCGGTCCCGCCCAGTCCACGGATCGATCGACGATCGTTTTTGAGATACGCTCTGGAGCCTCGGAGCATTACCTACACTCGGGACGACATGGCGGCGAAGAAGAGCACCACGCGCAGCTCGACCAAGACGGCGAAACGGGAGGCCGGTGGGCAGGCCGACGCCAAGGGCGCGGCGAAGAAGTCGGCGGCGAAGAAGTCGGCGGCGAAGAAGTCGGCGGCGAAGAAGTCGGCGGCGAAGAAGTCGGCGGTCGCCAAAGAGGCGAAACCCAAGACCGGTGCCTCGAAGCTCGCGGCCGAGATTCTGGCCTCGGAAGACGTCGCCCCGCGGGTCGCCGAGCAGGCCGAGCTTCTCCTCGATCCTCGGAGCACCACCGCGACGCGCGCGGCTCGGGTCCTCCATGAGCTTGTAACGGAGCACGCCGACCTCCTCGCGACCCACGTCGAGAAGTTCGCTCAGGGGGTCACCTCGAAGCACAAGCGCGTCGTGCAGACCTCCGCGGACGCGCTCCCGGCCATCGCACGCATCGCGCCCGCGAAGGTCGCCAAACACCTCGACACGCTCAAGGAGAGCTTCGAGCCGACGAGCGCGGACGGCAAGGATGGGCTCGTCCGGACCTTCGCCAACCTCTGCACCGCGTCCGTCGCGTACCAGAAGCGGCTCGAGCCTGTGCTCACCCTCGCCCTCGAAGGTTGCGACGGCAAGACCTTGCTGCGGTGGAGCGGCATCGTGCTGCCGGCGCTCAAAGGCGAGCCTCATGCGCGGGCGCGCGCCGTCGTCGAGGAGCGGCTCGACCGGATCCCCCGTTCGATCGCCCAGCAGATCGCCACGACCCTCGGCGTCCGTCTGCGCGTCCGTTACCGCTGAGGTCTGCGCTGCCTCGGCTTGACGCGCTGCGTCGCTCCGCCCAGGTTCCGTCCAGAAAACTTGGGGGAACCGGAGGAACCTGTGGCGCAAGGCATCAACCAGTACAAGGCCGACCTTCGAGACTTCGCGTTTCTGATGTTCGAGCAGTTCAATCTGCAGGACGTCCTGGGGAGCGAGCCCTTCGAGGAGTGGGATGAGGACACCTGTCGGGAGGTGCTCAACCAGGTCTACCGTTTCGCTCAAGAGGTGACGGGCCCAACGAACCGCATCGGTGACGAGCAGGGCTGCAAGCTCATCGACGGCGCCGTCAAGGTCCCCGAGGGCTTCAAGCAAGCATGGGACAAGCTCTACGAGGCGGGCTGGCGAACCCTCGGGGTCTCCTCGGAGCACGGCGGCATGGACGCGCCGGCGACCCTCGCGGTCCTCAGCGACGAGCTCCTCAGCGGCTCCAACACCGCCTTCAACATGTACCCGGGTTTGACCTTGGGAGCCGCCGAGCTGATCACGGAGTTCGGCACCCCCGAGCAGAAGGAGCGCTACGTTCCCAAGATGATGGGCGGCCTCTGGGGCGGGACGATGTGCCTCACGGAGCCGCAGGCAGGCTCGGACGTCGGCGCCTCGACGACCAGCGCCACTCCCATGGGCGACGGCAAGTACAAGATCAAGGGCACCAAGATCTTCATCTCCGGTGGCGACCACGACATGGCCGACAACATGGTGCACCTCGTGCTCGCGCGGATCGAGGGCGCCGTGCCTGGCACGAAGGGTCTGTCGCTCTTCATCGTGCCGAAGCTCAAGGTCGCCGACGACGGTTCCGTGGGCGGCAGCAACGACGTCCAGGTCACCGCCATCGAACACAAGATGGGCATCAACGGCTCGGCGACCTGCGCGCTTGCCTTTGGTGAGAACGACGACTGCGTCGGCGAGCTCGTAGGCAACGTCGAGCACCAGGGCATGCGCCAGATGTTCAAGATGATGAACTTCGCGCGCATCGGCGTAGGCATTCAGGGGCTCGCGGTCGCTTCGAGCGCCTACCTGAACGCCCTCGACTACGCGCGTGAGCGTAAGCAGGGCTCTTCCATCAAGGACTGGAAGAACCCGGAAGCGCCGCGCGTGGCCATCGTCCAGCACCCCAACATCCGCCGGGATCTCCTCGAGATGAAGGCGAAGGTCGAGGGCATTCGGGCGCTCATCACAAAGCTGGCCGTCCATCAGGATCGGCTCAAGGCCCTCGGCGACAAGGACGACGCCTCCGCGGCGTACCACCTGGGCCAGATCAATCTGCTGACGCCGCTCGTGAAGGCACACTCCTCGGACGAAGCGTTTCGCGTGTGCGAAAAGGCCATCCAAGTCTACGGTGGCGCGGGCTATCTGCGTGACTGGCCGGTGGAGCAGTACGCCCGGGATTCGAAGATCTTCAGCATTTACGAGGGCACCAACGCGATTCAGGCGCTCGACCTGGTCGGGCGCAAGCTCGGTCAGGGCGGGGGCAAGAACACACAGGCCTTCCTCGGCGACATCCAGAAGTTCATCGAGACGCACGCGGAGCACCCGGAGCTCGCCGACGCGGTCGCCAACCTCAAGAAGGCTCACGAGGCCGTCGGCGGGAGCGTGATGCAGTTCCTCGGCTGGTTCCAGGCCGGCAAGATGCAGAACATCGTGCTGGTGGCCGAGCGCTTCCTGCACATGATGAGCAAGCTGGCGATCGGCTGGTTGCTCCTCGAAGGAGCGGTGATCGCGATCGCCAAGGGAGCCGAGACCTCGTCGGAGACCGAGCGCGCCTTTTACGAGGGCAAGAAGTACGCGGCGATCTACTACGCGATGAACATCGTGCCGGAGGTGGTCGGTGACGCGCGCACGCTACGGGTCTGCGACCAGAGCCCCGTCGAGATCTCCGACGCCGCCTTCGGTCCGGCCTGAGCAGTTCGTCGAGCGTGGAGCCCTCTCGGTAGGGAGGGCGGCTGTGCGCTCGGCAAGGCCCCCTGGTTCGGCGAGCGCCTGCGAGGAGTGATCGGAAGGGCGCGGCCCTGCTATGTTCCGCCGTCAGGAGGTTTTCCATGGGTGAGAAGGTGGAATTCGCGGCGAACGGTGGCTCGTGCCAGGGGTACTTGGCGCGGCCCTCGAGTGGTTCGGGGCCTGGGCTGCTCGTGATTCAAGAGTGGTGGGGCCTGGTCGAGCACATCGAGCGCGTGGCCGATCGCTTCGCCGAGGCGGGCTTCGTGGCGCTCGCGCCGGACCTCTACCACGGCGAGGCCACCACGAGCCCCGACGAGGCCGGCCGACTGATGATGGCGCTGAACATCGAGCAGGCCGGCAAGGACCTCAAGGGGGCCGCCGACTTCCTCCTGGGGCACGAGGCGGTTGAGCCCAAGAAGGTGGGAGCGCTCGGCTTCTGCATGGGCGGGCAGTTGGCGCTCTTCGCCGCGACCGAGCATCCGGAGATCGCCGCCTGCGTCGACTTCTACGGCATCCACCCGGAGGTCAAGCCCGACTTCCGCAAGCTGCGGGGCAAGGTGCTCTGCCACTGGGCCAAGAACGACGCTTTCGTCACGCCCGAGGCCGCCGAGGCTTTGGTGAAGGCGATGCGTGACGCCGGGGTCGAGGTCGAGAGCTACATGTACGACGCCGGCCACGCCTTCTTCAACGACAGCCGCCCCGATGCTTACGACGAAGCCGCGGCGAAGCTCGCGTGGGAGCGTACCCTCGCTTTCCTCCGCCGCACGCTCTCGTGAGGGTGGACGAGCTCCACGGGGGCTTTCGCCAAGAGTACCTCGACTACGAGGCCCTGACCGCTCAGCTCGAGGCCTGGCGCGACGCCTTCGGGGAGGCCTGCCGGCTCCAGTCACTGGCGACGACGCCCGAGGGACGGCAGCTCTGGCTTCTGACCATTGGCCGCGAGCCTGAGCGTCTTCGCCCGGCGGCGTGGGTCGATGGGAACATGCACGCCTGCGAGCTCGCGGGCTCCTCTGTGGCGCTCGCGATCGCCGAAGACGCGCTGCGCCTCCACGCCGGCGAGGAGGTGGCCGGGTTGCCGGCGCCCGTGGCCCGGGCCCTCGCGGATGGGTTGCTCTACGTCTTGCCCCGGGTTTCTCCC
>JALVDI010000189.1 GCA_027009115.1 Polyangiaceae bacterium
CGACGACACCCGGGCCCGCGAGGTCCTCGGCTTCCGGCCGCGCTATGGCCTCGAGGAGACGGTCCGGGCGGTCCTCAGCGAGCGCTGAAAGGCCAAACCCGACGTCCTGGATCGCGGTCGCGAGGGTCTGCCGCCGTGGGGCAACCAGCGCGAGCGAGCGTGCTCTCGGCCTGAGGCACGGAGACGTCCCGCACCGACATTCCTCCGCGAGCCGGCTCCCAAGCGTCGGCGGCGACGCCTCCGGCCTGGAGCGGCCCATGCTGGGCGCACATCGGGATAGGGGCCGCCCGTGCTCGGGCAGCCCCTCGGCGCCGGCGCCTCACCGCGCCTGTCACCTGTCGCGGCTCAGCGACAAACCCCGTCGACGCAGTCCGCGTCCCCCGAACAGTCCGCCTTCACCGCGCAGTCGGGGTCGACCTCGTTCCGCGTGTAGCAGAGGTCGTCCGCGGCGCAGACCGTAAGGTTCACGTCGGTCATCATGCACTCCGTCGCGGTCATGCTGGGGCAGGGCGTCCGACATGCTCCATCGACACAGATCGATCCCGTAGCGCAGTCCTCGTCACCGCGGCAGAAGGGCCGGCGGCGCCAATCGGGCCGGCAGAAGTCGTCGTCGCCGCAGTAGTCGCCGCCCGTGCACGCGCTCGCGGCGCCACGGCAATCGGGAAGGCACCGACCGTCGACGCAGTTCTGACCGGAGGGGCAGCTTGCGGAGGTGACACACTCACCGGGCGCGGGCTTGCAGAAACCGCCATCGCAGGTGGCGCCCGAACCGCAGTCGCCGTCGCTCCCACAGATGGTGGTGCAACCTCCGTTGACGCACGCCCGGCCTGGCCCGCACTCGTAGTTGAACTGACAGGTGTCGGCGGGCCCTCGGCAGAAGCCTTCGATGCAGAGCTCGCCGGTCGCGCACTCGGCGTCCTCGTCGCAGTGGGGACCGGCCGGCACGCACGTGCCTCGGTAGTCACACTCGAAGCCCGCGTCGCAGTCGCCATCGGCCGAACAGGTACCGGAGGAGGTGCAGACGTCCCCCTCCCCGCAGTACTCTCCGACGGCGCAGTCGCCGTGGGTGCGGCACGCGGTCACATCGGGCACGCAAGCACCGTCCTCGCAGCGCTCCCCGGCCTCGCAGTCGCCACTGGTCCGACAAGCCCCGTCAGGGAGCTCGCACGTCCCGGACAGCACATCGCAGACCAAGGGCGAGCCGCAGTCGCTGTCGTCGAAGCAAGCGCAACCAAGGCCTACGCAGGGGGAGGTGCCGCCGCCGCCGTCCCCCCAGACGGGGCAGCCAGCGAGAAAGACGGTGAGGGGCAACAGAGCAGTGAAGGCGCGAGTCCGCATCGGGAGGTTCTCCTGTTGATTTCCGACGATACTCCGCATTGCGATCTTCATGCCAAGTGGAGAAGAGTCCGCCACGGGACGGAAGGCCCCCCGCGGTAAGGCGATTGTAAGACGAAGCGAGGCTTCGAACCGCCGCCACGGCTGGGCACCCGGGCGCGATCGGTGAGGATCCGTAAACCTCTGTTCACGTCACGCCGTCGGACTCACCACGCCACCGCGCCCGGGACCTGAACCAGCAGAGGCACGGGGTCCAGAGCTCCACCTTCGGCCCGGAGCTGGAAGTGCAAGTGGGGGCCGCTGCGGGCGATCCACTCGCCGCGCTGGACCTGCTGGCCGACCTCGACGTAGGTCTCGGCGGTGTGGCCGTAGAGGCTGATCCACCCGTTTGGATGCAGCAGGCCGATGGCGCGCCCCATCCCCCGCAGTTCGTCGCCGACATAGACGACGAGGCCATCGGCGATGGCGCGGACCGGGCTGCCTTCGCCGTAGATGTTCAGACCGCGCCCTTCTCGGCGCGCCCGCGTCCCCCCGCGGAGTGGCCAGAGCACGTTACGATAGCGCGCGCCCTCCACCTCCGCGAGCTCGTCCGCACGAGGACCACGCCTGAGCATCGCCCGCAGGTGGGTCACCGAACCAAAGGGGCGCTCGGCCGTCGGCGACCCGCTGGGACGAAGCGGCCCGCGATCGGGCGGAAGAACCGCCCGGGTGTGGTCGCTCGGTGGCTCGTAGCTCCCTTCGGAGCGCAGACGGCGCCAAGTCCGGTAGGCCTCGAGCCAAGGACGCCCGTCGAAGTGCCGCAGAGGATTGACCGCCCGCCCGTGGACGCGCAGCTCGAAATGGAGGTGGGGCCCGCGGGAGATGCCCGTGTTGCCGACGAAGGCGATCCGCTCACCGCGACGAACGCGCCACCCGGGCTGAACGGTGGTGCGGTAGCAGTGCGCGTAGATCGAGGCCCAGCCGTTCGGGTGGACGATCATCACCACGTTCCCGAATCCGCGGACGCCGTTGTCGCTGTAGGCGACGATGCCGTCGGCCACCGCCCGTACGACGGCCCCTTCGTCGGCGACGATATCGATGCCATCGTGGCGCAGGTCCGGCCGGCGGATCCGGACATAGCCGAAGCCACGACCAAAGCGCCCGAGCTCGACGGGCCACAGCAGGTGCTCGGACATGGCGCCGCCGGCGGCCTCGACCCAACGCGGGTCGGGGCGCCCGTGCAGAAGGCGGCTGGCCGTCTGCCGGGTCCCGAGGCCGAGCGCTTCGGCGCGTGCACGCGAGGCGCCCCGAGGTCGCGGCACCCGGCGGGGGCCGTCGCTGAAGCGCGAGTAGTCGTAGCGGACGGACCTCACCCGCCCGGAAGCCTCGGCGGCGTCGTCGGCCCGCGCGACCGTGAGCACGGCGAAGCAGAGCAAGGCGGCCGACCATCGCATAGCTCTCCGATCGGGCATCCCGCCGCGCCGGTCAAAAAATCCACCGAACGCAGCGGATCTCCCCAGCGGCCGCGGGACCGACGCAGCCCCCACCATCGGCGCCCAACCCATTGGAGTCACAGTGCTTTTCCAGACGCGCCGGCTGCGCACGGAAGGTGCCCTGGCGCCCCTCGGGGGCGCCGGGCGCTTGTCACCGAGACCGGGCTGCGCGATACCCCGCCCGTCCCCTTTTCCCCTCCCAAGGAGCATCCGGCATGAGCGAACCGATCCGACGAGTAGGTGTCGTCGGCGCCGGCGTGATGGGCAGCGGCATCGCCGCCCACTTCGCCAACGCGGGCGTCGAGGTCGTCCTCCTCGACATCGTCCCTCCGAACCTCAGCGACGAGGAGAAGAAGATCCCGGCCAAGCGCAACGCTTTCGCGGAAGGCGCGCTGAAGCGAACCCTCAAGGCCAAACCCGCGCTCTTCTATCACCCGAAGAACGCGGCGCTCGTAACGACGGGCAACCTGGAAGACGACCTCGACCGCTTCAAAGGGTGCGACCTGGTCGTCGAGGCGATCGTCGAGAACCTGAAGATCAAGCAGGGCCTCTTCGCGAAGCTCGAGCAGGTCGTCGACCCGGGAACCATCGTAGCCTCCAACACGTCGGGTCTGCGGATCCGCGACATGGTCGAGGGGCGCACGGAGGCGTTCAAGAAGAGCTTCCTCGTGATGCACTTCTTCAACCCGGTCCGGTACATGAAGCTCCTGGAGCTCGTCGTCGGCCCCGACACGGACCCCGCGGTCCTCGCGCGCGTTCAGCGCTGTGCCCGCGAACAGCTCGGCAAGGGCGTCGTGATGGGCAAGGACACGCCCAACTTCGTGGGGAACCGCATCGGTTGCCACTCGATGATGCTCACCATGCACACGATGCTCGAGATGGGGCTGCTGCCGGAGGACGTCGACGCCATCACCGGCAAGCCGATGGCCCATCCGAAGAGCGCATCGTTCCGCACTGCGGACATGGTCGGCCTCGACACGTTCCTTCACGTGACCAAGAACTGCTACGACGCCCTCGTCGACGACGAGGAACGCGAGGTTTTCAAGCCGCCGGCGTTCCTGGAGGCGATGGTCGAGAAGAAGCTCCTCGGCAACAAGACGAAGGGCGGCTTCTACAAGAAGACCAAGGAGGGCATCTTCACGCTGGATCTCGAGACCCTCGAGTACCGACCGAAGGGCGGCGACCCGGCGATCAAGAAGGCCATGAAGGCCATCCGGGGGACCCCGGCGGAGCGGGTCAGGAAGCTCGTGGCGACGGAGGGGAAGGCCGGCGAGTTCGCCTGGCGTGTGCTCAGCCGCTCCCTCGCCTACTCCGCCCGGCGCATCCCCGAGATCGCCGACTCCGTCGTCGACATCGATAACGCCATGAAGTGGGGCTACAATTGGGAGCTCGGTCCCTTCGAAACCTGGGACGCCCTCGGCTTCGTCGAGACGGTCGAGCGCATGAAGAAGGATGGCATCGCCCTGCCGCCGAGCATCGACACGATGATCGCGAAGGGGGCCCAGGGCTTCTACGACGGCTCGAAGGTCTGGGACCTCGTCAAGGGCGAGTACGTCGAGCGCGACCTCGACCCACGGGAGGCCCCGCTAGCGCAGGTCCGGCGCGGCGAGGCGGCTGTGCTGAAGAACGGCAGCGCCGAAGCATGGGATCTGGGTGACGGGGTCCTCGGTGTCACCTTCAAGACCAAGATGAACAGCATCGACGACGGCATCATCGAGATGCTCGAGAGGTCGATCGCTGAAGCGGAAAAGAACTTCCGCGGGATGCTCCTCTTCAACGAGGGGGACGCCTTCTGTGCGGGCGCGAACGTCGTGGCCATCGCGATGGCGGCGGCGCAAAAGCAATTCGACACCATCGGGAAGCTCGTCAAGCGCCTGCAAGACACCATGCAGGCGATGAAGTACTCGAAGGTGCCGGTCGTGGCCGCGCCCTTCGGGCTCACCCTGGGCGGTGGCTTGGAACTCTGCTTGGCGTCCGACGCCACCCAAGCCGCGGCCGAAACCTACGCTGGCCTCGTCGAGCTCGGGGTCGGCCTCGTGCCCGGCGGTGGCGGCCACCTGAACATGCTCTGGCGCGCCCTCGACGGCATCCCCGACGGTACGGATGTGGACGTGTTCCCGTTCGTGGCGCGGACGGTCTTGAACATCGGCGACCCGATCAACCGCACAGCGACGAGCGCCGTCGCGGCGCAGGAGTTCGGCTACTTTTACAAGACCGACGGTGTGTCCTTCGACCGGGCGCGGCACCTCTACGAAGCCAAGGCGAAGGTGATCGGCATGGCCGAGACGGGCTACAAACCGAAGGCGCCGCGCGCCTACAAGCTGCCGGGGGCGAGCGGCATCGCCACCATCTCCTCGATGGTGGACGACATGGTCACCAACGGCTTCGCGACGGAACACGACGGCGTGCTGGTGAAGAAGGTCGCGACGGTACTCTGCGGCGGTCCAGGGGGCCACACCCACGAGGTGACCGAGCAGGAGATGCTGGATCTCGAGCGCGAGGCCTTCCTCAGCGCGTGCGGTGAGCCCAAGAGCCTGGCCCGGCTCAGCCATTTCGCCCAGACGGGCAAGACGCTGCGTAACTGATGACCGCGGACGACGAACTACAGGAGAAGCACGATGCGTGAAGTCGTTATTGTCGATGCCGTCCGCTCCGCGGTCGGCCGCGCCCACAAGGGCACCCTTCGGTACACTCGCCCCGACGAGCTCGCCGGCGAGGTCATCCAGCACCTGATGGAGCGCAACCCCAAGGTGAAGCCGGAAACCGTCGAGGATCTGATCCTCGGCTGCGCGATGCCCGAAGGCGAGCAGGGCCTCAACATCGCACGGGTCGTGGGGCTGCTCGGCGGCCTCCCGGAGACGACCGGTGCGATGACCATCAACCGCTTCTGCTCGAGCGGGCTGCAAGCGATCGCCATCGCAGCCAGCCACATCGCCGCCGGTTGGATGGACATCGCCGTCGCCGGCGGCGTCGAGTCCATGTCGTCGGTGCCCATGAGCGGGCACAAGCCGTCCATGTCCCCCAAAGCCATGGAGTGCTGCCCTTCGGTCTACACGCCGATGGGCACGACGGCCGAGAACGTGGCCAAGAAGTACGGCATCTCTCGGGAGGAGCAGGACCAGTTCGCCTACGAGTCTCAGATGAAGGCGAAGGCGGCGCTGGAAGCCAACGTCTTCGCCGACGAGATCGTGCCGGTGTCGGCCGTGTTCTACGAAGGCACCCAGAAGGTGACCAAGGAGTTCACCGTCGACGAGTTGCCGCGACCGGACACCACCCTCGAAGGCCTGGCGAGGCTGCGTCCTGCGTTTTCCAAGGACGGAACGGTGACCGCCGGCAATGCGTCGCCGCTGAGCGACGGCGCCGCGGCGAGCTTGGTTATGGCGCGCGAGACGGCCGAGGCCCTTGGCCTGCCGATCCTCGGCACCTTCAAGCACTTCACGACCGTAGGCGTCGACCCGGCCATCATGGGCATCGGGCCGATCCCGGCGGTGCGGAAGCTGCTCGCCAAGACCGGGCTGAGCATCGGCGACATCGACCTCGTCGAGCTCAACGAAGCGTTCGCCAGCCAGTCGATTCAGGTCATCCGGGAATTGGAGATCCCCAAAGACCGCGTGAACGTGCACGGCGGCGCGATCGCCCTCGGTCACCCGCTCGGCTGCACGGGCGCGAAGCTCTCAGCGACGGCCCTCCACGAGCTCAAACGCCGCGGTGGCAAGCGTGCGATCGTGACGATGTGCATTGGCGGCGGCATGGGCGCTGCAGGCCTGTTCGAGCGCAGCTGAAGCCGCGCGCTTCACCCGAAGCGGCCGGGGCCACGAGGCTCCGGCCGTCTTCGTTGTGGGGAGGTGTGGCGCATGCCTCGCCCTTTTCCTGCGACCGGCCCCAGGCCCTCGCAGCGCCAACGATTTCGCGCTCTTGACGCGAGACCAGGCCGGCAAGCATCCCTTGACCCTCGAGCCCCCATCGCTAGGATGGCGCGGCCGGATGCTGCCTCCCGACGACCCCGCTTTGAGCCTCTTGCAGGTGCTCCGCGACGACGGATCCGTCGACGAGGACCGCGATCCAGGCCTGGACGACGCCACGGCGCGGTCGATCTACCGGCATATGCTGCGCATCCGCCTGATCGATGAGCGGATGCTGATGCGCCAGCGTCAGGGCAAGGTCGGCTTCTACGGCGCCAGCACCGGACAGGAAGCCACCCCTGTCGTGACGGCTCACTGCCTCTCGGAAGCCGACTGGGTCTTCCCTGCGCTGCGAGAGGCCTCGATCATGTTGGTGCGGGGCTTCCCCCTCGAGACCTGGCTGGCGCAGATCTACGGCAACGGCGCGGACGTGCTGAAGGGGCGGATGCAGCCGATGCACATGGCCGGGCGCTCCGTCAACCAGGTGAGCTGGTCGTCCTGCCTGGGGCCTCAGTTGCCGCAGGCGGTGGGCGCGGCGTGGGCGATGAAGCTCCAGGGCGAGCAGGGTCGCGTCGCGGTCGCCTTTACTGGAGACGGAGCCACGAGCGAGCCCGACTTTCATACAGCCATGAACTTCGCGGGCGTGTACCGCCCTCCGGTCGTGCTCATCTGCCAGAACAACCACTGGGCCATCTCGGTGCCGAGCAGCAGGCAGACCGCCTCAGCAACCTTCGCGGTCAAGGCCCACGCCTACGGCCTCCCGGGCGTGCGCGTCGACGGCAACGACGTGCTCGCGCTCCATGCCGCGATCAGCGAGGCCTGCGCGCGCGCGCGTCGCGGCGAAGGCCCGACCTTCATCGAGGCCGTCACCTACCGCATCGGCGCGCATAGCTCGAGCGATGACCCGAGCCTCTACCGGAGTGAGGAAGAGGTCGCCTATTGGCGGCGGCGAGACCCCATCGTTCGCTTCGAGCGCTACATGCGCGCCCGGGGCCTGGTGACCGACGAGAGTCGCACCGCTCTGGAACGAGAGTTGACCGAGGAGATCCTCCGCGCCATCCGCAACGTCGAGACGGTCCCGCCCCCAGACCGCGAGACTCTGTTCGACGACGTGTACGCCGAGCGGCCTTGGCACCTGGAAGAGCAGGCCGCCGAGCTGGCGGCACATCCGAGAGCGCCCGAGCACTAGACCGAAGGCGCGACGTGGGGGCGCCGGACGCCCCGAGGAGAGAGGCATGGCTGAAGAGACCTACGAGGCGATCGTGATCGGCGCGGGACCGGGCGGCTACGTGGCCGCCATCCGCCTCGGGCAGTTGGGTGTGAAGACCCTCTGCGTCGAGCGCGAGTATTGGGGCGGCGTCTGCCTGAACTGGGGCTGCATCCCCTCCAAGGCACTCATCGCCGCTTCCGGCCTCGCGCACAAGGTGCGCCACGCCTCCCACATGGGCATCACCGTCGAGGGCCTCAAGGTCGACATCCCGACGATGCAGAAGTGGAAGGACGGCATCGTCAAGAAGCTCACGAGCGGCGTGAAATCGCTCGTCAAGGGCAACGGCGCAGACGTCGCCTTCGGATCGGCGCGGCTCGTGGATGCCAGGACCGTCGAGGTCACCGACCCCGATGGAAAGAAGGCACGCTACGCGGCCACCAAGGGCATCGTCGTCGCGACGGGCACGAACATCATCCGCATCCCCGGTTTCGAGCCGGACGGTGAGCTCGTCATCACCGCCCGCGAGGCCGTCTCGCTCCAAACCGCACCGGAGCACCTGGTGATCATCGGCGGCGGCGTCATCGGGATGGAGCTCGGCATGGTCTACCAGAAGCTCGGCTCCAAGGTGACCGTCGTCGAGATGATGGACCAGATCCTCCCTGGCACGGACAAAGACGTGGTCCGCGTCGTCGACAAGCACTTCACCAAGGGCGACAACCCCGCCGAGGTGCTGACCGGGGCCAGAGCCAAGAGCCTCGAGAAGAAGGGTGGCAAGGCCGTCGTGACCGTCGAACACGAGGGCAAGACACGCACCTTGGAGGCCGACAAGGTTCTGGTCGCGGTGGGCTTCCGCCCCAACAGCGCCGGGCTCGGACTGGAGGAGGTGGGCGTCGCCCTCGACGACCGTGGGCACATCGTCGTCGATGCCTACCTTCGGACCAACGTCCCAGGCATCTACGCCATCGGCGACGTGAAGGGGGGACCCTACCTCGCCCACAAGGCGAGCAAGGAGGGCGAGGTCGCCGCCGAAGTCATCGCCGGGCACAAGGGGGCCAAGCTCGACGTCGTGGCGATGCCGGCGGCGATCTTCACCGAGCCGGAGATCGCGACCGTCGGCTTGACGGAGACCGAAGCCAAGAAGCAGGGGCGCAGCTACGACATCGGCAAGTTCCCCTTCGCCGCGAGCGGACGGGCGATGGCCGTCGACAGCACCGACGGCTTCATCAAGGTGCTCACCGACCCGGACGACGATCACAAGGTCCTGGGCGTGACCATCGTGGGCCCCGAGGCGGCCGATCTGATCAGCGAAGGCGCGCTCGCGCTCGAGATGCACGCCTACGCCGAGGACGTCGCGCTGACCGTTCATCCGCACCCGACGCTTGGCGAGGGCGTCATGGAGGCCTTCAAGCACGCCCTTGGCGAGGCCATCCACGTGATGAACAAGAAGAAGAAGTAGGGTGCGGCGCCTCCACGCATACCGCGTGGGCCGCATCGGGTACGGACGAGCCCACACCCTTCAGCAGCGGCTCGTAACCGCGCGCCAAACCGGTGCGATCGAGGACACCCTCCTCCTCCTGGAGCACCCGCCCGTGTTCACTCTCGGGCGCGGTGCCCGCGATGGGTCCAACTTGCTCGTGGACCGGACGACCCTGGCAGCGCAGGGGTTCGAAGTGCACGAGACCGGCCGCGGTGGCGACGTCACCTACCACGGCCCCGGCCAGCTCGTGGCCTACCCCATCCTCGACCTCTCGCCGGATCGCCAGGACGTCCGCCGCTACGTGGCCAGCCTCGAGGAGACGATGATCCGTCTAGCGGCCGACCACGGCGTCTGCGCCGAACGACTCGAAGGATTCAACGGTGCATGGGTCGAACCACGGTCGGCGCGGGCGCGAAAGATCGGCGCCGTCGGTGTGCGGATCAGCCGCTGGGTCACGATGCACGGCTTCGCCTTCAACGTCTCGCCGAACCTCGCCCACTTCGAGCTCATCGTGCCTTGCGGCATCCGAGACAAGGGCGTGACGAGTCTGGAACGGGAGCTGTCGGAGCTGGGGCGCCCCGCCCCCGCTCTCGACGAGGTCCTGGGTCGCGCCGGCGAACACTTCGCCGCGCTCCATGGCAGCGAGCTTCACTGGCACGAGGGCCTCCCAGACCTCTGACACCCTGGCTTCGGGGCTCAGAGGAGCTCGCGGGCAGCCGTCGCGAAGATGTCGGCCAGCACGTCGTAAAGCCGATCTCCCTCGGCCTCGGTTGCCTCCGCCGGAGCCCCAAAGTAAGCGCGGGGACCGCCGGCCTCCAGGAAGCTCTTCTTGCCTTCGCGGATCGCCACCGAGAGCGACTTGGGGTTGGCCGGCAGCGACTCACCGAGCTCCCGGCGGACGCGAAAGGGAGCCGCCGCCATGACGAGGCTGGTCTCGTAGCGACCGGCGTGGCATGCCCCGGAACGGAACTCCTCCCCCAGGCGCAGCGCGTGGGGCCTGCGCGTGATGTCGGGAAACGCCGCCTTCATGCCCGCGGCGCGAGCGAGCTCCATTCCCTGCCGGAGCGCCTGCAGGTTCCCCGGCTCGAGGTGCGCGTTGCAGAGCACCACGGCAGCGAAACCGGCCCGCCCCGCGCCGACGAGGACGTCGCAGACCAAGGAGGCGGCCGTGTCCGGTGAGATGCTGAGCGTGCCCGCGAAGTCCGCGGCGAACTCGGTCACGGCATAGGCCAGCGGAGGGAGCACCGCGGCCGGCAATCCCTCGCGACGCAGCCGCCGGGTCGCCCGCTCGGCGGCCTCCTGAGCGATGAGGACGTCGGTGCCCAGCGGCAGGTGGGGACCGTGGGCCTCGGTCGCGCCCGTCGGAAGCATCCCCACCGCACCGGCGAGGCCCTTCGCCTCCTCGAAGGTCATGTTCGCCAGGCAGAGAGGGAGGTCACTCATCGCAGCGATCGAAGCATGGATCAGCGAAGCCGACGGCGCATGATCTTCCCGCGATCGTTGCGTGGGAGCGCGTCGACGAAGGCGACCTCCCGAGGAAACTTGTATCGGGTCAGGTGCGCCTTGGCGTGCTCCTGAAGCTCCTCTGCCAGGGCCTTGCTCGGGGCGTGCCCCGCCCTCAGCACGACGAAGGCCTTGGGGATGGTCAGCCCCTCGCCGTCGTCGACGCCCACGACTGCGCACTCGGCAACGGCCGGATGCTCACAGAGACAGCCCTCGAGCTCGAGGGGGCTGAGGAACTGCCCCCGGACCTTGAGCATGTCGTCGGCACGGCCAGCGTAGTAGTAGTACCCCTCGGCGTCTCGGCGGAAGAGGTCGGCGGTGATGCACCAGTCGCCGTGAAACGTCGCGCGCGACTTGTCCTGATCGCGCCAGTAGCACAGAGCCGTCGAGTCGCCCCTGACGTGCAGGCGGCCGATCTCGCCGTCCGGCACGTCCTTTCCATCGGCGCCGACGATCCGCGCCTCGTACCCCTCGACGATGCGACCCAGGGAGCCAAGCCTCACGTCGCCGGGTCGGTTGCTGATGTAGATGTGGAACATCTCCGCCGAACCAATGCCGTCTAGGATCTCCGCGTTGGGCCAGCGCGCGATCCAGCGCCGGTACAGCTCCGGAGGAAGGGCCTCGCCGGCGCTGAGGCACATACGCACCGTCGACAGGTCCGCGTCCCGCTCGCTCTCGGCCATCTGCCGAATCATCGAAGGCACATTCGTCAGCACGGTGACCCCGTGCGCCTCGATGTGATCGAAGAGGCGCTCCGCCGTCGGTTTGCCGGGAAAGAGCACGGCCTTGCCTCCCACGGCGAAGGGAAACATGAGGTTGGTACCGGTGCCGTACCCGAAGAAGAGCCGCGAGACGCTCACGAAGACGTCGTCTTCCCGGAGACCGAGGACACGCTTCGCATAGACCTCCGTGTTGAACGCGAAGTGCCGGTGATAGTGCACGGCGCCCTTGGGCTTGCCGGTGGTGCCGCTGGTGAAGAGCCAGCCGGCGATGTCGTCCCGTGAGGTCGGCGCGTTCGCGCCCGCCTCGCTGGCCTCCGCGAGCGCGTCCTCCCAGCGCTCCCATCCCTCGGGCGCCCCGTCGGCGCCGACGACGAAGCGAACCCGACAGGATTCGTGGCGGGCCATGAGCGGAGCCAGGCGCGCGGCGGTCGTGGTGTCGGCGACGACAGCGCGGCAGCGGGTGTATCCCAACAGATAGTCGAGGTCTCCCGACGTCAGCAGCGGGTTGGCCATGCAGAAGACGGATCCGTTCTTCAGGACACCGAACCACGCCTCGACGAACTCGATCCCGTCAAAGAGAAGAAGCAGCACGCGATCTTCGAGACCGATCCCGCGCTGCGCAAGGGCATCCCGGGCGCGGTTGGCGCGCCGCTGAACCTCGGCATAAGTCCAGCAACGTTCGCCGACGGCGACGGCCTCCCGCTGCCCCCGGCCTTCCTCAATGCGAGCGTCCAGGTAGTAGTGCGCGAGGTTGAACTCTTCGGGGAATTGCGGAGCCACCGGGTCGACCATCATGGCCGCCGAGGCTACTGCCAGCCGCGCGGGCGGCCGCGTGCGCTTCCTCAGAGAGCCCCCAGGCTCGGTTGGCCACGCGACCGGGCCGCCCCGCCCCAGGGGAAGATCTTGCGCGATGCGCCGTGCAGAGGCGCGCTCTCCGGCGTGAGGCGCACGGAGCGGTATCGGGGCGGGCTGCTAAACGCGCGGCAAGTCCTCGCCGAGGAAATAACGGGCAGCGCTGCGGCCGAGGGTCAAGGTGCCGCCCCCAGCGATGGTCGCGCTGACGACGCTGCCGGTCCCGGGCACGATCTTCACGAGCTGCTGCGCCCCCCAGCGCATGCCCAGCCCGGCCGCACCTACGAGGCCCAGAGAGGTCAGCCACTCGACCACGGTCCGGGGTTCCCAGGGCCGTCCCGAGAGATACGCGAGCGCCGTGACCATCGTGGCTTGAAGAGGCGCGAGGACCGCCACGTCGCTGAACGGAAGGGGCGAGAGGGCCACGCTGACGGCGAGGGTCGCGCAGGACCGTACGAGCGTGGCCGCGAGGCGGCGCCGCGCCGCGGACGCAGCCGGCAACGCGCGGCCCCCCTCCAGACGCGCGGCCTCGGGCAAGGCGTCCACGAGGGCCGACGCGAGGGCTGCGATCCCAGGCGCGTCCGGCTCGAATCGCCCTCCGCGCCGGACCACCACGTGGAGGGAGGCGGGCAGGGAAGCTTCCCGCAGCGCGCGTCCAAGCCGCTCGCGCTGCTCGCTCGCGAACTCGCCTGGGTCCCCGTCGACGACGAGGACCACGAGGATCGGGCAGGGTGCGCCCCCGGACTGCCCGAAGAGCTCACGCGCCGAATCCAGCACCTCCAGCACCGCGCCAAAACCGGCCTCTACCTCCGCGACGGTCGCCACGGCGAGGAGCACGTCGGGGCTGTGCAGCGAGGCCAAGGCGCACAGCTGCGGGCGGGCCTCGCCGACGTCGACCTCGGCCCACTCGATCGCGCGCCCGCCGTGCTCAAGGGTCGCCCACCGCCCCGTGCAAGGGTCCGAAGGAGACGGGTTCGACGCCGCTTCGTTCGACCCCGCTTCGTTCGACGCCGTCACGTCCGCCCTCGCCGCACCCGGACCGAGGGGGGCGCCGAGGAGCGCCCCGCCCAGCGCGGCGCGCCCGGAACCGGGGGTCCCGAGGGCGACCACGCGAGGGACACGGCGACCCACGAGCAGGCGCCGCAGCTGCGACAGATCCTGCTTGAGTCCGTGCAGGAGCGGGATGCGGTCGAGGAGCGCGAAGAGGTCCTGCCAACCCTCGCCCTCGGTCACGCCCTCGGGGACGGCGGCAGCTCCTGGATCTGACTCGGACACCTCTCCCAGCATGCAGCGCTCGCGGCACAGCGCCAAGGGCCGCCGTTGGCGAGCCTAGAGTGTCTCAACACCCCTCGTCGCCGCTGTGCGGCGCCATCCTCTTACCTCAAGAATGCTCGGCATTCCTTCGGCTCGCGGATGCGCCGGTCCTGCCCAGTCCACGGATCGATCGGCGAT
>JALVDI010000190.1 GCA_027009115.1 Polyangiaceae bacterium
GATGGGCGCTTCACAAGCTATCGCTTCGATCCTGGCGAGGTTCAGATGGCGATCCGCCATCCCGACTATCAGGACGGCACCTGTGCCGCGACGATCCCCGACGAGCGCCCCGAGGAGGGGGAGCTCGAGGTCGAGGTGCGCTGCGAGCTCGTCGCGCTTCCGCGGGTCGGTTCGATCAACGGTCGCGTCGTCAGCGCCGACGGGACGGGCATCATGGGGGCCCAGGTGCAGCTCAGCGGTCCGGCGCAGCGCTCGGTCAGCACCGGTCCCGACGGCAGCTTCGTGGCTGCGGATCTGCCGCCGGGTGCCTACGAGGTGCGCGTCGACGCGGAGAACTACCTGATCAAGACGGACCGCGTCGAGGTGGCGGCCCGCGAGCAGGCCACGCCGACGATCACCCTCGTCGAACGTCCCCGCCGGGCGCTCGTTCGGGTCCGTCGCCGCGACATTCAGATCCGTCGGAAGATCAACTTCGCTACGAACAGTGCGGAGATCCTCCCGAGCAGCGAGCCGCTCATGCTGGAGATCGCCGACGTCCTCATCCGCAACCCGCAGCTGACGCGGATCGAGATCCAGGGCCACACGGACAACCGCGGCTCGCGGCAGCGGAACATGCAGCTCTCGCAGCAGCGGGCCGAGGCGGTGCGTGACTGGCTCGTCCGCCACGGTGTCGCCGCCAGCAGGCTCGAGGCGCGGGGTTACGGTCCGGACAACCCCCTGGTGCCCAACATCACGCCCGCCAACCGTGCCCGGAACCGCCGCGTGCAGTTCGTCATCAAGGAGCAGCGCAGCGAGGACTGAGTTCGTCCAGGGGCGCCGGCGACGAACGGGCCGGCGTTGACCGGGGCCCGTCGCATCGCCAAGCTGGTTGGGTGTTGCGCCTTCCGGTTGCTCTCCTCGCCGTCCTCGCGCTCAACGCGCCTGCGGCGGCGTCCTTCGCTGTGGCCCTCGACCTCGAAGCGCTCGTCGGGCGCGCCGATCAGGTCGTCGTCGGCCGCGTCCTGGCGCAGCAACCGCGTTGGGACGGCGGCCGCATCGTGACGGACATCTTGATCGAGGTCGACGAGGTCTTCGCCGGTGACGCCGCGGTCGGCACGGTGCTTCAACTCGTGCGCTTCGGGGGTGCGATTGGCGAGCTCGGGATGCGCATCGAAGGCGAACCTTCCTTCGAGGACGGGGCCTCCTACGTGCTCTTTCTGCGCCAGTGGCGTGGTCTCTACCGACCCGTCGGCATGTCCCAGGGCGTGTTGCCCATCGAGGAGGAGGACGGTGCGCCGATGGTGCAGCCAGGTGGAGCGGGGCTCGCCCTGGTCACGCGCCCCGGTGGAACCCGGGCGTTCGGCGCGCTCCGCGGTCCGCGACCCCTCTCCTCGCTGCGCGAGAGGATCCGGGCGCTCGTCGAGCCCTGAGCCCCTGCGTGCCGCATCGCTGGTTGACGTCCGAGCGCGGGTGCGGGTACCACCCTCTTCCTATGCGGGGTTTCGTGCTTCTTTCGCTCCTGGCGGTCCTGGCCGCCGGGTGTGACATCACCAAGATGGCGGCCAATGGGACCTCCGGTCTCTTCCAACGGGCGGCGCCGGCCTTCGAGCAGCACTGGGACTACGAGCTTGCCGGCGACGCGCTCCCCTCGAACATCATCCAGATGGAGGGTCTGCTCCGCGTCGTCCCCGACAACGAGATCATCGTGATGAACGCCGTGCGGCTCTACACCGCATACGCCTACGGCTGGATCGAGGACCGCGTCGAGGAGCTGCAGCTTGCCGGCGACTACGCGGCGGCGGACGCGCAGATGCGACGTGCCCGCTACATGTATCTACGCTCGAGGGACCTGGCCAAGCACTACATCGGCCTGGAGCACGAGGGCTTCGAAGAGGCCTATGAGGCCGGGCTCGACCGCTTTCGCCAGTACCTCCAGGAGGAGTTTGACGACCCGGAGGACGCCGAGGGGCTGCTGTGGGTCGGTTACGCCTGGGGCTCGTACATCAACGCCTCCAAGGACGACATGGTCGCGGTGGCCGACCTCCCCTTTGCAGAGGCGTGCGTGCAGCGCTCCGTCGACCTCGACCCGACCTTCTTCAACGGCGCCGGCACCACCTTCCTGGCGGTCGTCGCGACCGAGGCGCCGGGCGCGGATCTCGATCGGGCCCAGGCCCTGTGGGAACGCGCCTTGGAGCTCACCGAGCGGCGTAACTTGTTGGTGCTCGTGAACATGGCCCGCACGTACGCTGTGAGGCGCCAGGATCGAGAGCTCTACCGGAGCCTGCTCGTCGAGGCCCTCGAAGCGGGAGACATCAACCCGGAGCAGCGCCTTACGAACATGATCGCGAAGCGGCGCGCGGCGCGGTACCTCCGCCAGATCGACGAGAAGTTTCCCCGTTGAAACCCGACGCACCAGGCGCGAGAGGGCGGCCTGTGCCGCTCGCCGTCATTGAATCATCCATGTCACCCTCCGTCTGAGGGAGCAGGACCGAGAAAACGAGGAAGAAGAGATGAAACGAAGCCTCTTCATGGTGGTGGTGGCTCTCCTGGCTCTCGCGGCGCCTGTCGCGCCCGAGGGGGCGACCGCTCAGCAGGCCACCGAGCTGCGTATTGCAACCGTCGCGCCCGAGGGCTCGCCCTGGATGCGTGTCTTTCGAGCGTGGGACCAGGAGCTGCGCCAGCGCACCAACGGCCAGCTCGGGCTACGCTTCTATCCCGGGGGCAGCCAGGGCCAGGAGCCCGACTACATCGACAAGATGAGGGCTGGTCAGCTCGACGGTGCGGCGGTTACTTCGACGGGCCTGGGGCAGATCGTGCGGCCCGTGCTCGTGCTCTCGGCCCCCGGCATCTTCTCCGAGTACGCGCAGCTCGACCGCGTCCGCCGCCGGCTGGCCCGGCGGTTCGAGCAGCAGTTCCACCGCAACGGTTACGAGCTGCTCGGCTGGGGCGACGTCGGCAAGGGCCGGCTCTTTTCGACCCACCGCATCGAGCGTCCGGCCGACCTGCGCGCGCGGCGGCCGTGGGTGCCTCGCACCGACGCGGTCTTCAGCGAGTTCCTCTCGGTCGTCGGCGCCAACCCGCGGCGTCTCGGCATCCCTGAGGTGTACCCGGCGCTCCAGACCCGTATGGTCGACACCGTCCCGGCGTCTGCTCTCGCTGCCGTCTCGTTGCAGTGGTACACGCGGCTGCGTTACTTCTCGAGCGACGCCAGCGGCGTGCTTATCGGCGCGACCATCCTCAAGAAGGAAAAGATGGACGCGCTCCCGGCGGACCAGCAGGCGGCGCTTCGAGAGACGGGTCAGAGGGCGCATCGGCTCCTCACCCGCGCCATCCGCCGCGAGGACGAGCGCTCTCTGCGCGTCATCCAGCGCCGCCTCGAGGCCGTGGATGGCTCCGCGCACCAGGCCGAGTGGGAGCAGGCCTTCGAGCAGACCCGCAACCGTCTCGCCGGTCGCGTCTATCCCCGGGCCCTCCTCGACGCGGTCATCCGCGCCGCCGAGTAAGTTCGCCGTCCTCTCACCTCGACAAGACACGGCATTCCCGTGACTCGTGCGGCATGGGTCGCACCCAGTCCACGGATCGACGGATGAAGGTATGTTGAGATGCGCTTTGGCCGTCGCCGCGTCCGCACCGTGTCGCGGTCGCGAGGGGGGCCCCGCGTGACGCCGCCGGGCGAGGACGTCTTGAAGATTTTCGAGGCGCGATGCACGCGGAGGCGTGTTCATCGTCCTGAGGCGCCCGGGGAGTGTCGGCTGCCTTCTTGGCGGTCGCGCCCCGACTTCACGTTCCAGCCGGCACGGGGTTTGGGACGTCGCACTCGAGTACGCGAACTTGCTCCAGCTCGGCTACACACAGCAGACGGGAGAGTCGGACCACTCCCCACCAGGAATCGTGCCGTCCCGGGGTGCCGTTGATGAAGCCGGCCTCTTCCACTTCGTGTTCGCTCTCCGGCGTAAGGTTGGGTGCGAGTCTCACGCCGCAACGCACCGGGGACTGCCAGTCTCGGTGGATGTCTCTCATCACAGTCGCTGTGAGTCCCCTGAGCTCGGCGATCCTTTGGTCGGGGGCGAGTTGGCAGCTCTGGTCGCCTCGGACCCTTTGCAGGATGCAGCGACGTATCTCTGCAAGACGACTCGGCGTCCTCCAGGGCGTA
>JALVDI010000191.1 GCA_027009115.1 Polyangiaceae bacterium
GGCGGCAGTGGAGGCCTTGGTCGCGGCGGTGCGCGCGGCCGGCTGAGGTTCAGGGCGCCCAGGGGAGGCTGGGCAAGGGCTCGCGGCGCAGCAGCATGTGCTCGACCGCCGCACGCACCAGGAGGGGGGAGTCGGCCGCTCGAGCTGTCCAGGAACCTCCCGGCGACTCGAAGCGCGCGGTGAGCGCCCCCTGGGCACGGCGGAGCTCGAGGCGCCGACCCTCGGCGACGAGATGCAGCTCCAGGCGGGTCCAGGGTGCCCGGCAGAAAGCGTAGGCGTCGGCGAGCGCCGCGGTCTCCAGGGGCTCGTCGTCGCGTCGCAGCCGCCAGAGTGTCCGGCGCTGTAGCTCCCGGCGGACGATGCGTTCGGCAATGCGCGCGGCGATGCCTTCGTCGTCGGTGCGGCCGCCTTCGCAGCGACCGTCGAGGGAGGGTGCGATGGTGTGCCAGCTTCCGTGACCGTCGCGCTCCACCCGTAAGGCGTGGGGCCCGTCGAGGGCTGTGACGGTCCACCCGCGGCTTTCGAGGGCCTCGGCGACGCGAGCGCGGAGGTCGCGCTCCAGGGGCGGCGGCATCAGCCCGAAGGCCTGAGCGCGCGCCCGGGCCCGGCCGGACGCGAGGGGGTGCGTCGCGGCGCGGTAGAGCCAGGGCGCCTGCGTGGGGCCGAGCAGATCGACGCCGAGCAGCAGCCATCGCTCGTCGTTGCCTTCGAGCGCCTGCCGGACCACGGCGGCTCCCAGCGCTTGCTCCTCCTCGGAGCGGGCTGGGTCGGCGAGCTCGTCGACGAGGGGGGCGTCTTCTTCGAGGGCGCGCACCATGGCCGACAGCAGGCTGGTGACGCTCCGGAAGGCCAGCCGCTCCTCCGGCGGGATGCGGGCGATCCAACCGCGGAGCGGACCTGACGCGATCACCGCCCATGCGCCCTGGGGGCTCGTCGCGAAGGGCAGCCGTCCGTTGCTCTCGACCAGCTCCCGGGCGGGTGCCAGCCGCGCGCCGAGGCGGGGCACCTCGGCGCCGTCGGTGATCTCGTAGAACCGGCGCAGCTCCGGCGGGAGCGTGCCGAGGGAGCGCGGCGGCGGGGCGAGGCGAGCGCCCAGGCGGCGGAGGAGGCGGAGCACCGCTCGAAGGTACCCGATCAGCGACGCGCCGAGGCGACGGCTCCCGCGAGCGCGGCCACGGTGTTCCGGACCGCGCGGGCGGCCGAGCTCGGGTCCGGGGCGTCGGCGGCGGCGCGCACGACGGCGCTCCCGACGACGACTCCGTCGGCGTGGGTTGCGACCTGGGCGGCGTCCTCGGGCGTTTTGACGCCGAAGCCTACGGCGACTGGGTGGCCGAGCTGCGGGGAGAGGGCTGCGGCGCGCCTCGCCGCGTCGGAAAGGCCTGTGGCGGCGGCGCCGGTGATGCCCGTCATCGACACGTAGTACACGAAGCCGCTGGCGATCGCGCCGGCCTTGGCGATGCGTTCCTCCGTGCTCGTCGGCGCGACGAGGGGCACGTAGTCCAGGCCTGCGTTCGCGATGTGTCGGCGCAGCCCTTCGGCCTCTTCCGGTGGGAGGTCGACGACGAGGAAGCCATCGACGCCAGCCGCCGCGGCGTCGCGCACCACGTTTTCCTCACCGTAGGAGAGCAGCGGGTTGTAGTAACCGAAGAGCAAGATCGGCACCTCGCAGCCTCGCGCGCGCACTGTCCGGGCCACCTCGAGGATCCCCGGCAGCGTCGCGCCGGCTGCCAGGGCGCGCTCCGAGGCGTGCTGGATGGTCTCTCCGTCGGCGGAGGGATCGCTGAAGGGGACCCCGAGCTCGATGACGTCGGCGCCGCCCTCAGCGGCGGCGAGGATCCGCTCGACCGTCGCCGAGAGGCTCGGGTCCCCTCCGCAAAGGTAAATCACGAGCGCCGCCCGGTCGTCGGCGCGGGCCTTGTCGAAGGCTTCGGCGAGGCGTCCCATCAGGCCTTCCTCCGGTCGAGCTCGGCGAGAACCGTGTCCAGGTCCTTGTCGCCGCGCCCCGAGAGGTTGACCAGAAGGTGGCTGCCGGTGCCGAAGCGTGGGGCGATCTGCTGCAGAGCCGCGATCGCGTGGCTGCTCTCGAGTGCCGGCAGGATGCCTTCGAGCCGCGCGAGCTGCTGGAAGGCGGCGAGGGCCGCGTCGTCGCTCACGGCGATGTACTCGGCGCGGCCCGTGTCCTTGAGGTAGCTGTGCTCGGGACCGACGCCGGGGTAGTCGAGCCCCGCGCTCACCGAGTGTGCCTCGGCGATCTGACCGTCGGAGGTCTGCAGCAGGTAGCTCTTGGCGCCATGGAGCACGCCTACCCGGCCCGCCGTCAGCGGTGCGGCGTGCTTGCCGTCGAGGCCTTCGCCCGCCGCCTCGACTCCGACGAGGGCGACCTCCCGGTCGTTCAGGAAGCCCGCGAAGATGCCGATCGCGTTGCTGCCCCCGCCGACACAGGCGAGCACGGCGTGCGGGAGCCGCCCGGTCGCTCGCAGGAATTGCCCCCGCGCTTCTCGTCCGATCACCGCCTGGAGCTCGCGGACGATGAGCGGGTAAGGGTGCGGGCCCGCGGCGGAGCCGACGCAGTAGTAGGTGCTTTGCACGTGGGTCACCCAGTCGCGGAGCGCTTCGTTCATCGCGTCCTTGAGGGTGCGTGAGCCGGAGCGCACTGCGTGCACCTGAGCGCCGAGCAGCTCCATGCGTTTGACGTTGGGGGCCTGCCGGACGACGTCCTCGGCGCCCATGTAGACCTCGCAGCGTAGGCCAAGCAGCGCGCAGGCGGTCGCCGTGGCGACTCCGTGTTGGCCGGCGCCGGTCTCGGCGATGATGCGTTCCTTGCCCATGCGGCGCGCGAGGAGCACCTGGCCGATCGTGTTGTTGATCTTGTGCGCGCCGGTGTGGGCCAGGTCTTCCCGCTTGAGCCATACCTGCGCGTCGACCTCGGCCGACAGCCGGGCGGCGTGATAGAGCGGTGTTTCGCGGCCGACGTAGTCGCGCAGCAGGGTGTCGAGCTCGACGTGAAAGGCGGGGTCCGACCACGCGTTGAAGAACGCCTCGCTGAGCTCGTCGAGGGCCGGCATCAACGTCTCGGCGACGAAGCGTCCGCCGTAGGCGCCGAAGCGTCCGGTCCGTGCGTCGAAGCCCGGCGGGAGGTTGAGGGTCGCTCGCATGCCCTTGGGTTAGCGCCCCGGCCCCTCGAAGGGAAGGCGCGCCGTTCCGGTCCGCGGATGTCTGGCGTAGTTGACTCCCACCCGCGTTCGCAGCAGGCGAAGGGGGCGCGATTGGGCGCGCCAAGTTGACGGTTTCGCCCACGGGTGCGAAGTCAGGGCCATGGCGCTGACCCGCATTCTGGCGACGAACCTCCGCGTCCTGCGCGAGCTCCGCGGGCGCCTGGGCCAGCTCGAATTGGCGCAGCGCGTGGGGGTCTCCCGGCGCACGATCGCGCGGCTGGAGAACGCCGAGGTCGGCGATCCGGGGATCGCGCAGGTGCGCGGCCTCGCCGCCGCGCTCCGTGTGCCCTTCGAGCTGCTGGTGACGCGTCGCCTCGTGCCGGTCACGATCCCTGTGCCGGTGGAGATCCGCGACCGCCTCGAGGGCGACGAGGGCGTCGAGCTGCTCGCGCGGATCGTTCGGACGATCGACGAGACGCCTCGCTGACCGTCAGGCTCGTGGCCGCGGCCTTGGCGACGGCCTGCCGGACATCGTCGTCGGAGACGGTTGCCAGCGCCCGCCCGATTTCTTCCGGGAGTACGCGGACGGGGAGTGGAGTCGGTCGTCTGCGCGGAGCCCGTCGCGGTCGCGGGAGCTCCGGGAGCGGCCCCACGCAAAAGCGGATCACGCGGACCTTGCTGTGGGGATGCGCCGTTCGCAGCCTCGCCATCAGATCGGCGGCCATGTGGTGGAGCTCCTGGGCCCACGCGCTCGATGAGACGTGGACCCAGAGCACGCCCTTGGCGAGTCGTACGGGCCGCGCCTTGTCCACGATGCGCTCTGGGAGCGCCGTGCACCACCAGGCGAACACTCGGGCGGCGTCGAGCTGCTGCGGGTCCGGGTGCGCTCCGCGGATCAGCTCCGAGAGGGGCGCAGGGTGGGCACGTCGGCGGCGCGGCACCGCCGAAGGGTAGCAGCTCGTCGAGGACCGTTTCGGCGGGTGCCACGGAGAGGTGAACGTGGACGTCGAGGCCCGCGAGGTCTCCGGCTCGGCGGCCGACGTCTACCGCCACGCGGGCCCGGTGCTCCTCGATGACGAGCCCTTGCCGCAGGCCCGGGTCGCCCACGAACGTCTCGCCGGGGGGCGACAGTGCGCCTGTCCGTGGCGCGCCGATCGTCGTCACTCTTCTTCGGCGCCGCCAACCTGGCGTGCGATCCGCTCGATGAGATCGGGGCGCTCGACGCCGAGGCGGCCGGCGAGGGATTGGGCCTGCGCCAGGAGCGCGTCGGGCCGAAGCTCGCTCGGGTCCGGGAGCTGCCCGTTGCTCATCAGTGCGTTGGCTGCGGTCTGCACCGTCTCGCGCAGGCTCGGGTCTTCCAGCAGTTTGCCGGCCAGCCCGGCAAGGGACGCCATCGGGTCACCGCTCGAGTCGCCGAGGGCCGACTGCAGCTGCGCGAGCATGTCGCCGTTCATCAGCCCCTCAATGGCGTCGAAGAGGTTGGCACCGCCAGAGGTCGTCGGCTCGGTGGCCGCGAGGGGCACCCACATGCCCCCTTCTCCGAGGTCGTCGACGATGGCCTCGTAGGTCGAGGCGTCGCTGCGGGCGATGTCCGGGTACACGTAGACGCCGCGATCGTCGGAGTGCTCGTCGGCGAGGTCGCCCAGCACCCGCCGCACCATCCGTCCCAATTGGCGGGGAGGCGTGTCGAAGGGGACCCCCAGGTGCAGGTGAAGGGCGTCGCCCGTGCTCACGGCGCGCACGGGCCCGGCGGGGCCCTCCAGCGTGAGCTCGTCGGCGCCCGAGGCTGCCGGGAACGCGGCGCGCAGCCGCTGCGGGTCGATGCGAAGAAGGGCCACGGCGTGGATCGGCATGAGGCCATCATCGGAGCGGGCGGCGGGGGGAGCAAGCCGGGAGCGGTTGGCGCCGCTGCCCTCCATGGCATATGACTGGGCGCCAGGGGCGCTCGTTGCGCTCGACAGGAGATTGTCCATGCTTCGAAACACCCTTCGTCACTTTTCCGTGGTCGCCCTCTTTGCGGCCGTGATCGGCTGCGGCGGTCCGAGCGAGTACGTGCTCGTCGGTACCCCGCGAGCCGCCGGTACCGACGGTCTCGTCACCGTCGAAGAGATCGAGGGCAACCGTCTGGTCACCGTCGAGCTCGAGCACCTGCCGCCCCCCGGCCGCATCAGCGAGGGCGCTGCCGTCTACATCGTGTGGATCAAACCCGAGCGTGGACAGCCGACCATGGCCGGTCGCCTCGAGTACGATCCGGACGACCGCGTGGGCCGCATGCGGGCCACGACGCCCCACGATCACTTCACGGTGTTCGTCACCGCCGAGGCCGACCCGGCGGCGGACTCGCCCAGCGACGTGGTGATTGCGCGGCAAGAAGTCGCTCAGTAGCGCAGTTTCCCCAGACCTCTGAGATTATGAGCGCCGTGGGCACGCCGCCGAGGTGGGGCCCGCGGCGCTCGTCGTTTTCGTGGATATTGCCCCAGCCCGGCTGCGGCTCTCTGGACGGGAGCTTCCGTTACGGCGAGCATGGCTCGTCGTCGCCGGTTCGATGACTGAGGACCGCCGGGACGGTTGGAGGAAACCATGACTACGCTTCGAGTTTCTTGTGCGAGCTTCCTGCTCCTGTGCGCCTGCGGCGACGACGGTGGCGGACCTGACCCAGTTGAACGAGACGCGGCCGCGGCGGACACGGGCGCGGCGGACACGGGCGCGGCGGACACGGGTGCGGCGGACACGGGCGCGGCGGACACGGGCGCGGCGGACACGGGCGCGGCGGACTCGGCGACGCCAGCGTGCCCGGACCTCAGGCCATCCGGCGCGCCGGAGCTGGTGATTTCGAAGATCGACCTGGCGACCGGCCAGGTCGAGCTGTTCAACCCCGGCGCCAGCGACCTCGTCCTCGGCGACCACGCCTGGTGCGTGCGCCCGGCCTATCCGGACGTCGCCTCCACGGGGCCCACGACGGTGCCCGCGGGCGGCTACGCCGTCTACACCTTGCCGGCCGAGATCACCCTCGACCCGGCGGGTGGTGAGCTGGCCCTCTACAGCAGCGGGCCCTTTGGCATCCCTGACAACATGCTCGACTACGTCTGCTGGGGGACGGGCAAGGGCAGTCCGAACCGCGCGACGGAGGCGCGTGACGGAGCCCACTGGACCGGTTCGTGCGCTCCGGCGCCGACGGCCGGCGCCATCGTGCGCTTGCCCGAGACTGGCGGCGTGAGCGCCGACAGCTACGACACGACGGCGACGTTCAGCCCCACCGCCTGCGACTGAACCGCGCGCAGCCTCAACGGGAGCAACCGCGGTTGCTCCCGGCCGGGCCTGTCGAAACGGCGCCTGAGGACCTCGCCGTTTCCGTTCCGGGGTGGAGCTGCTATCTCGCCGGCGGTGGGTCCTCTCGGCAAGCTGCTGGCGTACGCCTTCTACGCTCTGATGGCCGGGGCGGTGGTGTACTTCGGTCACAAGCTGCTGTGGCTGCTGCGCTACCGCCGCCTGCAGGAGCGGCTGGTCGCGCGGGCGCTTCAGAAGCTCACGGAGGAGGCGGACACGACCCTCGTGCGTTGGGACCAGGGCGCGGAGTCCTCCTGGTCGGAGGCCTCACGCTCCGATGGCTCGCCTCGGGACTACGTCCGCCGGGTTGAGGGAGAGCTGGCCCGGCTCGACGCCGAGCTCACCGCGAGCCACCGGACGATCCGCGACCGCTTCGTCGTGCACGTGATGCAGGGGCTGCCGCCGGAACGGGTCACGGTCCTTCGGGTCCCGCGTCGTCACGGACCGGCCCGGGAGGTCGCCGTCGATCTCTGCTTCTCCACCGTGCCCGAGCCCGAGCTCCCGCCACCGGAGGTCTTCGAGCTCGAGGTGCGCTCACGTTACTCCTTTGCGCGACGTCTCCTGGCGTTTCTCCTGGGGGCGGCGGACGTCGTCTATTCGAGCCAGCACGTCATCCGGATGTCGCAGAACCCGCACACGCCCGAGGGCCTGCTGTGGCGACGGCTCAGCTTGCCGCTGCTCATCCTGGCTGCGCTCGCCGTCGACCTGGGCTTCGGGGTACGGGCGCGGCTCATCGCCTGGGCCGACCGCTGGTGCGACGCTCACCTCGACGTCGCCGACCCGCTGCTGCGCGACTATCTGCCGCCGGCGATCGGTCTCGGCCTCTGGCTGGCGGGCTACGGGACGCTCTACTTGGGGCTCTACCTGGGGCTGCGGTGGCGCTCCGCGCGCCAGATTGAGCGCCTCGCGGAGCTTCGGGCGACCTACACCGATCGCGTCGCGGACATTCGGGATGCGCACCTGACGGAGCTCGAGCGTTGGGCCCGCGACTATGCCGCGACCTTGGACGACGCCTCCAGCTTGACCCTCCACCAGGCGCAAATGCTCGTGCAGCGGAGCTCTCATCGGCTGCGGCGACGCATCGCGAACCGGCGCCTGCTGGACCTGGCCGAAGAGGTAGCGGGCTGCTTCTTCCAGCGGCTGCCCGAGTCGGCGAGAAAGCTCCAGGACGTCGCCACGCAGCGGAAGCATTCCCTCGCCCACGCCTTGTGGCCGCGGGAGGAGGAGATGGGCTATCAGGTGGAGCTGGCGAAGTACCGGCACGCCTGGCGCGACATCGAGCTGTGCCTCGACCAGCTCCGGGGGCAAGAGCCGGACCCCGACCTCGCGGCGCAGCTCTGGCGGAGCCTCGTCCGCTACGCGCGCATGTTTCCCGAGGTGGTCCCCGAGGGGCTCTTCGAGCGTCTGTCCGAGGCGCACGGCGACACGGTGCGGCGGATCGTGCAGGACACGGAGGCCGACCTCGCCGACTTGGACGAGCGCCTCGGTGAGCTCGCCGAGGCGCTCGGCCATACCTTCGACTCGGTCAAGCCGCTGGTGGAGAGCCGCATCGAGTTGACCGCCCAATCCATGGACGCGGCGGTCGCGGAGTTCACGAGCGAGGCCCTTCAGCTCCGGGAGCGGGCCCGCCTGGAGGCCATGGCCTTCGAGATCTGAGCCCTCGGCTGGTCCCGCGGCCTATCCCCCTGGCCTTCATCTGCGTTACCCTCCTGGGGTGTCCGAGCTCGACGAGGAGTTCGACTTCGAAGACAGCGCGACGGTCGTCGACATGGGCCTCGCGGGAGGTCCGGACCTCCCTCCCTATCCGACCCTCGCCGTCTTCGGGCCGTTCGAGATCCTAGGCCGCCTCGCCCGCGGCGGCATGGCCGAGGTCTACCTGGCGCGCGAGACGACGAGCGCGGGCAAGCCGCGGCACGTCGTCCTCAAGCGCATCTTGCCCGAGCGGGAGAACGACGCCGAGTTCATCCGCATGTTCCGCGACGAAGCGGACCTCGCGACGCGACTGTTCCACCCGAACATCTGCCACGTCTACGAGTGCGGCGAAATCGACGGTACGACCTTCATGACCCTCGAGTTCGTTTACGGAGTCACCCTGCGAAAGGTGCTCCGGCGGGCCGCTCGGGTCGGAGGGCTGCCGCCGCGGGTCGCGGCGCACATCATCGGCAAGGTCGCCGACGCGCTCAACTACGTCCACACCGCCACCGGCGTCGAAGGGCGCCCGCTCAACATCATTCACCGCGACGTCAGCCCTCACAACATCATGATCGGGTGGGATGGCCGCGTGAAGCTCCTCGACTTCGGGATCGCCAAGACCACCTCCCAGGAGGCCGACACCGAGGCTGGCGTGCTCAAGGGCAAGTACGCCTACCTCTCTCCGGAGCAGGCGCGCGGCAAACCCCTCGACGGACGCTCGGACATCTTCTCGCTCGGGATCTGCTTGTACGAAGCGCTGACTTCCAGGCCGCTCTACCACCAGCCGGGCATGCTCCAGACCCTCGAGGCGATCGTGCGCGGTCCCGTTCCGTCGCCGCTTTCGGTGACCACCGTTGCCCCCGAGCTGGACGCGATCACGCAGCGGGCGCTTCAGAAGCGGCCCACGGATCGCTTCGCGACCGCCGCCGAAATGAAGGAGGCCATCGACGACTTCCTCTGGCGTGACGGCGGGGCCTTCGTATCGCCCAAGGAGGTCGCGGATGTCCTGCAGCAGCTCTTCCCCGACGAGGGCGATCGCTCGCCGCTGCCGGAGAACGCCAGTCAGCTCACCGGGTCCTTCGGGGCGCTCACCGGTTCGCTCCAGTCCATCGTCAGCGGCTCGTTTGGGCCCTTCGGTTCTGGGCCGCGTCCGGTGGACGATGGGGTCCAGCCGATGCTGGCGAGCTCCGAGCGCGCCATCGTGACGGGCAAGCACGCGCCGGTGACCGCCGATGTCCCCATCGTCGCTGAGCCGCGCCGCAAGAAGCGCACGCTGCTCCTCGTGGGGGCGATCGTCCTCGTCGGGCTCGCTGCGGGTGTCGCCGTGGCGTTCCTCTACGGCTGAGTCAGGGGGCGCATCGCGAGGAGGTGCGGTCTTTGAGTGAGGTGCGGTCATTGAGTGAAGGGCACCGCATCGAACTGCGATCTCGAACCCGGCAGCAGCTTGCGCTCGGATCCCGGGGAGCAGGATCGTCCGACGTCGTCGCCGTGTTCCGCGTCCTTTGAACGCTCCTGGGCGACCGGCGTCTCGCCTGCTCGCCGCAAAGGCGCTATGAGCGCGCCCATGCGCTTGTCGAAGGCCTTCATCCCGACCATCAAGGAAGTCCCCAAAGACGCGGTCGACGCCTCCCACGTGCTCCTGTTGCGCGGCGGCTACATCCGCATGGTGGGCAGCGGCATCTACGAGATGTTGCCGCTGGGCCAACGCGTGCTGCGAAAAGTGACGGAAATCATCCGCGAAGAGATGGAGCGCGCGGGGGCCCAAGAGGTGCTCATGCCGGCGCTCCTGCCCGCTTCTTACTTCCAGGAGACCGGCCGCTGGGACGTGTACGGCGACGTGCTCTTCCGCATCAAGGACCGCAGGGGCGGCGACTATCACCTGGGGCCGACCCACGAGGAGATCGTCACCGACATGATCCGGCGTGACCTCCGTAGCTACAAGCAGCTGCCGCAGATCCTCTTCCAGATCCAAATGAAGTACCGGGACGAGCCGCGGCCGCGGGCTGGTTTGATGCGCGGCCGCGAGTTCCTGATGAAGGACGCTTACTCCTTCGACGTGAGCGAGGAGAAAGCCCACGAGAGCTACGGGACGATGCGCGAAGCCTACCACCGCATCTTTCAGCGCCTTGGCCTCGACTACCGCATCGTCCAGGCGGACAGCGGGGCCATCGGCGGTGATACGAGCGCCGAGTTCCAGATCCTCGCGCAGAGCGGCGAGGACGCCATCGTGGCGTGCACGAGCTGCGACTACGCCGCGAACGTCGAGGTCGCCGAAGCGTCCACGGAAGGTGCGGCGCGTCCTGAGGACGCCGCCGGCGAGCCCCTCGAGCGCGTGGCGACGCCGGACACGAAGACCATGGAGGAGGTCGTCGCGTTCTTTGCGAACGAGAACGTGACGCTCCAGGACACGATCAAGGCCCTGGTCTACCTCGTGCCGGGAGAGGAGCCGCAGTTCGTCATGGCCCTCGTCCGTGGCGATCGCGACGTGAACGAGATCAAGCTCGCGCGCTACCTCGGCACCGACGAAGTCCACCTCGCGAGCGACGCCGACGTCCGCGAGCAGCTCGGCACATCCGTCGGCTACGTGGGTCCGGTGGATACGAAGGGCATGCGCATCGTCGCCGACCCAGAGGTCGCGGCCATCGTGGATGGAGTCGCCGGCGGTGGCGACGGACACCACTACCGGAACGTCAACTTCGGGCGCGACTTCGACGCCGAGCTTGCGTCGATCCGCACCGTGGGCGACGGCGACTGCTGCCCTCGGTGCGGTGCGCCACTCCGCTCCTACCGCGGCATCGAGGGGGGGCACATCTTCGTCCTCGGGACCCGCTACTCGAGCGCGATGAACGCGACGTTCCTCGACGAGAGCGGCAAGGCCCGCCCGATCGTGATGGGCTGCTACGGCATCGGCGTCACGCGGCTCATGGCTGCAGCGGTCGAGCAGAACCACGACGAGGCCGGCATCCGCTGGCCGCTGCCGATTGCGCCCTATCAGGTCATCGTCATGGCGCTCGGGAAGAAGGCCGAGATCTTCGCCGAGGCCGAGAAGGTCTACCAGGCGCTGGCGGCGGAGGGGGTGGAGGTACTCTACGACGACCGCAAGGAGCGCCCCGGGCCCAAGTTCAAGGACGCGGAGCTCATCGGCATCCCGCTGCAGGTGCGCGTTGGGCGCGACGCCGCCGACGGTTTCGCCGAGCTCGTCGAGCGCGCCTCGGGGCAGGCGCAGAAGGTCGCCCTCGACGCCGTCGTGCCGACGATCCTCGGGAAGCTCCGCGCGGGAGGAGGGCGGTGACGTCGCCGACGGATCCGACCGGCCGGCGCTCGGCGCTGCGGCGAAGCGTGGCGTTGTGGGTCGCCTTCGTCGTGTTGGCGGTGCTCGGTGTGATCACGGTGCTCCTGCCCGAGCTGCAGGACGACTCGGCGGCCGAAGACGACGGCGAGGGCCAGCCTTCGGTCCAGGCCGCTCCCTGAAGGCGCTGTCTCGACGGCTGTCGCGACGACGAAGTGCCACGGACCCAACCGAAGGCGGGGCGCTATCGTCGGCGTGGCTGCCGTCGAGGACCCGGAGTCCACGGGGGAGCGCGGTGGTGGGGCCGAGCGGGAGCCAAGAGCTCTCGATCGACCCGAGTTGTTCGGCTCTCGGCCCCCTGCTACACCCGGCCGCGTGACCGCGATCCGCCACGACTGGACCGTCGCTGAAGCCCGCGCGCTCTACGACCTGCCACTTCTCGAGCTCCTCTACCGCGCGCAGACCGTGCATCGCGATCACCACCCGCCCGACGCGGTGCAGCTGTGCACCCTGCTGTCGATCAAGACGGGGGCCTGCTCGGAGGATTGCGCCTACTGCCCGCAGAGCGGCCACCACGACACCGAGCTCGAGCCCGAGCGTCTCCTGGGTGTCGACGAGGTCCTCGCGAAGGCCAAGCGCGCCAAGGAATCGGGCGCGACGCGCTTCTGCATGGGAGCGGCGTGGCGTGACGCGCGCACGGGCGCTCCCTTCGAGCAGGTGCTCCAGATGGTGCGTGGGGTGCGAGCGCTTGGACTCGAGGCCTGCTGCACCCTCGGCATGCTCACCGACGAGCAGGCCCAGGCGCTCGCGGAGGCGGGCCTGACCGCCTACAACCACAACCTCGACACGAGCCGCGAGTTCTACGGCGAGATCATCACGACGCGCACCTTCGAAGAGCGCCTTCAGACCATCCGCCGCGTGTCCGACGCGGGGATCTCGGTGTGTGCCGGCGGCATCATCGGCATGGGGGAGAGCGACGGCGACCGCATGGCGATGCTCGTGACCCTGGCCAACCTCGACCCGCAGCCCGAGAGCGTGCCCATCAACGCGCTCGTGGCCGTCAAGGGCACGCCACTGGAGGACCAGCCGCCCGTCGATCCCATCGAGCTCGTGCGGATGTGCGCGACCGCTCGCATCTTGCTGCCCAGGGCGATGGTGCGTTTGAGCGCGGGCCGCTCGCGCCTCAGCCGTGAGGCGCAGCTCCTCTGTTTCATGGCAGGTGCCAACAGCATCTTCTACGGCGACAAGCTGCTCACGACGGGCAACCCGGACGTCCGCGACGATATGGCCCTTCTGGCTGAGGCAGGGCTGCGAGCGCTGGTCCCTGCCGCGGGCGAGGGCGGCAAGTCCGTCGGACCCTTGCCCGCCGAGTAAGAGGCCGCGGGATCAGGGCGCCCTTCCATCGGGCGCAAGCGAGGTGCCTTGCGTCGGGCTTCACGGCGAGGTTCTTCTGGCGGTCACGGCTCCCTCGCGAGCTCTGGCGCGGCGCGCTATGCTCGTCGCCGCAGCAGGAGGATGGGATGAGGCGAGAGCTGGGGTGGTTCGTGCTGGGCCTGGGGCTCGCGTGCAGCGGCGCGGAGGAGGCCTCCGGACCCTCGGAGGCATCGAGCGCGGGCGGCGAACAGGTCCAGAGCGGACTCACGGAGAGCGCCGGCACCGAGGAGTATCCGACCCCGCCGATGCCCTGGGCCGAGATGTCCACCGAGCAGCGCGGGCGGTACATGGCCGAAGCGGTGCTGCCCTACTTTCGAGGGCTCTTCCAAGAGTACGACCCCGAGCGTTACGCCGATTTCGGCTGCGCGACGTGCCACGGGGCGGCCATGCATGAGCGCGCCTTCGCCATGCCCAACCCTGAGCTGATGCCGTTGCACCCCTCGGGGACCGACGAGCAGCGGCGGATGGTCGAGGAGCACCCGCGGATGGTGCGGTTCATGTTCAGCCACGTCGTGCCCGCCGCGCGCGCGGCGGTCGATGGGGCACCTTACGACCCCGAGACCCGCCAAGGCTTCGGCTGCTTCAGCTGCCATCCCTCGGCGAGCGTATCGGCCGTTCCGGCGGCCGCGGGAGGCGCCGAGCCCGCGCCCTGATCGGGCCGAGCGCGCCTGAGGTCCGTGACATCCAACTGGTTCATTGGCGTTCCCGCGCCGCTCGCGTTCGACCTCGAAGTGCCGCCCTCGGTCCATCCGATCCACCCCGCGGACCGCCACCTCACCGTCGCCTTCCTCGGGCCCTGCGGTGAGGCGCGTGCCCGCCTGGCGTGGGAGACGGCGGCCCGTTTCGACCTCGAGGCCCTCGACGTTCACCTCGACGGGACGCGGCTGCTCGGTCATCCCAAGCGGCCGAGCGCTCTGGCGGTGCTGATCGGCCGAGGACGGCGCCGCCTCGCAGAAGCGATGCTCCTGCGTGACGAGCTGCGCGCCGCGGCCGGGCTGGCCCCGGAGCGGCG
>JALVDI010000192.1 GCA_027009115.1 Polyangiaceae bacterium
GGGTCCACCTGCCGACCTGGATGGCGCCGCCGATGCAGGACCTCTTCGACGCGAAGCTGCGCCCGGACTGGCGTCGCCATGCCGCCGATCCCGACACCTGGGAACCAGTCTCCGAGCTCGGCGACGAAGAGCTGTGGGATGTCCGGCGCCGCCTGCGAGCGCGGCTCGTCGAAGAGGTGCGCCGGCGGGCCGAGGCCGACGCTCGCCGACGTGGTGAGGACGAATCCGTCGTCGCCGCGATGCGCACGGCGCTCGACGAAAGGGCGCTTTTGGTGGGCTTCGCCCGGCGCTTCGCGACCTACAAGCGGGCGGCCCTGCTCGCGGACGACATCGACTTCCTGGACCGCCTGGTGAACGCACCGAGCCGTCCGCTGCACGTCGTCTTCGCCGGCAAGGCGCACCCGCGGGACGAGGGCGGCAAGCGGCTCCTCCAGCGGCTGTTCGAACTGAGCCGCGACCGGCGCTTCCTGGGCAAGATCGTCGTCCTGGAGGGTTACGACATGGCCCTGGGCAAGACCCTGACGAGCGGCGTCGACCTCTGGCTGAACAACCCGCGCCGCCCCCTGGAGGCGTCGGGGACGAGCGGGCAGAAGGTCGCCCTGAACGGGGGCCTCAACGGCTCGATCCTGGACGGCTGGTGGGCCGAGGCCTTCGACGGAGAGAACGGCTTCGCCATTGGGGACGGGGAGGTGCACCGCGACCCAAAGCTCCAGGACCGACGTGACGCAGAAGCCCTCCGACGCACCCTCGCCGAAGAGGTCGTGCCGCTCTTCTTCGACCGCCGCGACGGACTCCCAGTCCGTTGGCTGGGCCGGGTCCGACGGAGCCTCGCGACGCTGCCATGGCGCTTCTGCGCCGACCGAATGGTGCAGGACTACCTGCGCGCCGCCTATCTCCCCGCGGCGGGCGCAGCAACCGTCGAGGTCCGTTGAACCGGCCGAAGGCGCCGCCCGGGCCCCACTCTGCCCCCGAGCTGCGTCCAAGGGGCTCGAACGCGCTCCTCGCCGCGCGCGCCCCCGGGCGCCGGGTCTACGGAGCGCCGGCGCCCTCAGCAATCCTCTAGGATTCTGGGCCCCGGGCCCGCCCCTTCGCCCCAGCGAGGTCTGCGCTTGACAGCCCCCGACCCCCCGGCTAGTTCCCCGCGCGACCGCACCCTTCCGGTGCGGCGACCTTTGAAACCCTGCAGGAACGCGCGTGTCTCCGCACCCACTCAAGGTGTTCGGCCGCGTCGGAGGCCTCGGCCTCGAGATGGCCGCTTACCTCCTCATCTTCGCGAAAGGAGGCCAGTGGCTCGACGCTCGCTACGGCACCGGACCGGTGCTCGAACGAGTCGGCGTGGCGCTGGGCCTGTTCGCTGGCTTCTACGCCCTCTGGAAGCTCGCGCGTTCGTCCCCTACGTCCTCGGCCGCCGGTCTCTCCCCCACCGAGGGCCCCGGAAACGACACCCCGAGCTCCCCCGAAGCCGCGGATCCTCGCAGGAACGCTCCCCCGCCATGAACCCCCAACTCACCCAACGGATCTCCCTCGCGACCGCGCTGAGCGCGGCCCTCTTGGCGTTGCTCGCCCTGGCCCTCTGGGGGCCCGAGGCCGGCATCGCGGCCATCCTCGCCGGAGCGTTGGCGGCGGCAAACTGGGGAGCGATCCATTGGGTCTGCCGTCGGGTCGCCGAGGGACGCTTTCGCCGCAACGGCCTCATGGTGGCCCTGGCTTTCAAGTCGGGCCTGCTGATGCTGGTTTGCTGGCTTGCTATCCGACGCTTCGGCGTCGACTTCAACGGATTCACCCTCGGGATGGGCGCCCTGGTCCTGGGCGTCCTGGCGGGCCCCGCGCTCACGCCGCCCGTCGCCGAGATCGCGGAGGAAAGCTGAGATGGCCGATCCGACCGCCCACGCTCTGCCCCACCACTGGTCCTGGTTCAGCCTCCTGCCGGATTCCTTGCAGGAAGCCCTGCACGAGGCGAGCGCCACGGCCGGCGCCCTCGTGGCCGACCCGCTCGGCCGCGACCCTCACGAGAAGTGGTTCTTCGGCGGACACTTCGACGTGCTCCACGTCTGGGGCCTCATGTTCGTCGTGCTGCTCCTCTTGTTCGTGGGCGGCCTGACGCAGGCCCGCTTCCGCGAGCCGTCCGCAGCGGTCGTACCCGACGACCGACTGACGGTGCCGACCTTCGCGGAGCTCTTCACCGGCGGCGTCCTGGACCTGATGACGACGGTCATGGGCAGGGAGGCCGCCAAGTACTTCCTCCCGCTGATCGGGACCTGCGCGTTCGTCATCTTCTTCTCGAACGTGCTCGGGCTCGTCCCGGGCTTCCTGCCGCCGACGGACAACCTCAACACGACCGCGGCGATGGCGATCATCATCTTCGTCGCCACGCACGTCTACGGCATCAAGAAGCAGGGCCTATGGAACTACCTCAAACACTTCGCGGGCCCCATCCTTGCGCTCGCGCCGCTCATCTTCGTGATCGAGCTGGTCAGCCACGTGGTACGTCCGGTCACGCTCTCGATCCGTCTGACGGCGAATATGTTCGCCGACCACGCGGTGCTCGGCGCCTTTCTCGGCTTGTCGGCGGCGGCTTTTTTCCTGCCCTTCCCCATCGCCGTCTACTTCCTCGGCTGCATCGTCGTGACGGTGCAGACGCTGGTGTTTTGTCTCCTGTCGATGGTCTACATCGGTGCGGCCATCGAGGATCACGCTCACGACCACCACTGATTTCGACGGTTTCGGCCGTCGCGCATTCCGCACAACTTGGAGGAACTCCCAATGCGTAAGATGGGTCTTCGAATTCTCGGTCTCTTCAGCACGCTCTTCGTGGCATCGTCGGCCTTCGCCCAGGAAGCCGCCTCGAACGAGAACGACGTGGCGATCAACAAGGCGCTCGCCGCCGCTCTGGCGATCGGCGTGGCAGCCTTCGGTGGCGCGCTCGGTCAGGGTCGGGCCGCGGCTGCCGCCCTCGAGGGTGTCGCCCGCAACCCGAACGCCGCCGACAAGCTGCAGACGCCGCTTCTGTTGAGCCTCGCGCTCATCGAGTCGCTGGTCATCTACGCGCTGCTCATCAGCGCGGGCTGGGTCGGGCCGCTCGGCTGAGCGGGTCGGCGCGACGGTACGTCGAGAGGCGGTGTCCCTTCGGGGGCGCCGCCTTTCCTTTGTTGGTGGGTGAACCTTGAAGATTTTCGAGGGACCATGCGCCGCGCAGGGCGCGGCCAGGCGGCAGGCGCGCACCGATACTCGAGCTGCTAAGCTTTGGACCGTGAGCCCCCATCGCTTCGTCGTGCTCTGTCTTGTCGGCTGCAGCGCCATCGTCGACCCGGACCCCTCCCTCCTAGGGGGAGAGGTCCCGGACGCAGCGAGCTCCGACACAGGCCGCGACGGGAGCGCGGGCGATGCGACCACCGGCGACGCAACGACCGGCGACGCGGGGCCGTGCCCTCGGCCGGCCACCTGCGAGGGCAACGTCCTCGTCCGCTGCGAAGGGGCCTCCGTCGTCAACCGTGACTGTGGAGCGGACCGGTGCGACGCCTCCCTCGGAGAGTGCGTCCCCGTCGGCGACTGGCGCCCGAGCAACGTCGACGCCAGCTACTGGGACGACGACGCCGACGACCTCCGGATCGAAGAGCACGAGACCATCGACACCGACCGGTGCGAAGGCCACGTCGAAAGGCCCGATGCGGGCGTCGAGCTCTGCGTTCTCTCCGTTCGGAACTTCGAGGTCACCGGCGAGGGCCGATTGAGGATCGTCGGCTCACGCCCCCTGGTCCTCATGGCGGCGGGAGAAGTACGCCTGGCGGGAGTCATCGACCTTTCAGCGCGCGGCGTCGAGCCGGGACCCGGCGGGTTCCGCGGCGGAATCCGCGATCTTCGTGAAGGAGGCGGACCCGGCGGAGGGGGCGGAGGCGCCCACGAAGGGGAATTCGAGGACGGCGGCGGCGGGGGCGGCGGCTTCTGCGGGGCCGGCGGGCGCGGTGGCCACGGTGGCGAAGCAACGGGAGGAGCCGCCGGCCCCGCCGCCGGCGCGAGCCTCGAACTGCAGCCGCTCATCGGGGGCAGCGGCGGCGGTCGGGGGCGCGGCCTCTTCGCTCCGACCGGCCGCAACGCAGGGTTCGGCGGCGCCGGCGGCGGCGCGCTTCAGATCAGCGCGCGGCAGGCCATTCGCTTCGACGGGGGCGCGATCCTCGCCGGAGGCGGCGGCGGGGAAGGCGGCCGAGCCGAGGTTGGCAACTGGGGCTCCGGCGGCGGCGGCGGTGCCGGCGGCGGGATCTTGCTCGAAGCGCCGATGGTCCTCGGGCCCGGCCGGCTCAACGTCGCCGGCGGCGGGGGGGGCGGCGCGGCGGCTGGTGGTGACGGCAACGACGGGCAGGACGCGGTGAACGTCGGGGTCTTCGCCGCCGGCGGGTCCGGCGCGCGGAAGCCCGGCGGAGCGACCATCGACGGCGGCGACGGCGCCGGGGGGGCGCGCATCGACGGCAACCCCGGCGAAGACGAAGACCGGAACCCCTGGAACGGAGCCGGTGGTGGCGGCGGCGGTGGCTGCGTCGTCGTGCGCCTGGCAGAGCCGTTTCCCCCCTCGGGCCTGAACGTCACTCCGCGGGCGGCGCCGGTGTATCAGGTGCTCCCCCTGCGCTACTGAACGCGCACGGCGGCCTCGTCTCGCAGGTTTTTTGACCGCGTCGGCGCGTTCGCTGAGCTTCGGGAGGTCGGCGCAGGGCGAACGCGCCGTCAGACGCGGGAGGTTCGATGCGTCGTTTCTGGCTACCGGCCGCGGCTCCGATCGCGGCGTTGGTGATGGGTGCGGTCCTGGGCACGCTCGATGCGGCCCGCGCGCAGGGCTCGACGCCCATCGCGATCGGCGAAACCTCGGCTCCGGAGGCGGAGGTCGAAGGCGCGCTCCGGCGCGCCCTGAGCGAGGAGCTCGGCGCAGTCCGTGGGGTCAGCGTGACCTCGCGTCGACGCGCCCGCTGGGTTCTGCGGGGTTCGATCACCCGGCTCGATGTTCGGCGGGACGGCGAGCGGAACGCGATCGAGTGCGAAGTCAACCTCGTGGTGGCCGAGCGCGGCAACGTGCGCCTGATGCTCCAGGGCCGCGCGGCGGCGCGCGGAGCCCACCTCGAACGGCTGCAGGAGTCCGCGATCCGGGCGGCCGTGCGCGGAGCTTTGCGACCGCTGAGCGAGACGCTTCGTCGCCGCTGAGACCGCTGCGATGCGTCGCTGCTGAGACCGAACCCGACTCAGCGGCCTCACCCACCGATGCGCCAGAATGGCGCGGATAGTACGCAGGACGTACAACCGCACAACGGTGACGCCGTCACGGCAAGTTTCATGGAAGGGAACAGAACTTGCGGGGTTCTCCCGCGTTCGTAGGAATCCCGCCGGCGGCGGAATCGACGGGTGCCTACTTCTCGCGGAACCTTTGGAGACTCATGGAGGTCGGAATGTCGCGGAATCTCGTCTGGTGCCTGGTGTTGGTTTGTCTCGGGTGCGGAGGCGGAGGGTCCGACCCCGTCCCGTGCCCAGGGCCCGACTGCCCGTGCACCGGAGCGGCGTGCGTCTGTGCCGCAGGTGCCTGCGGCATCGACTGCTCGTCCCTCGGCCCGGGGTGCGCCCTCGACTGCACCGACGCGAGCTGCCGCGTCGACTGCACGAACGACTGCGCCGCGAACTGCCGCAGCGCCGAGTGCACACTCGACGCAACCAGCGACGTGGACGTTTCGTGCGCGGACATGAGCCGCTGCGAAGGGACCGTGGGAGGTGACGCGAATCTGGACTGCATCGGCGGCAGCCGCTGCGTGGTCGATGTCGGTGTGGATTCAGAGGCGGACTGCGAGAGCGGCAGCCGCTGCGAGATCACCGCCGCCCGCGACTCGGACATAGATTGCACGGGGGTGGGCACTTCGTGCGAGCTCACCGTGGGCGACGAGTCCTCCGTTGCTTGCAGCTCCGGGGCCACCTGCGATGTGACCTGTGAGGCGAGCTGCGAGGTCGACTGCACCGACGCCCGCTGCACCCTGCAGTGCGCCACGGACGCGGCGCCACGGGAGGTCACCGGCGACGCGAACTGCGGCGGGTAGGACCGACCCGAAAGAGGCCCCAAGAGCCGTCAGCGTGCCCGCAGTCGCCACGGCGAGATGCCGCGGCTCGGAGGGCCCGAGTCGTGGCCCGGAGCGGTCGCGCGCGCAGCATCCCCGTCGCGAAGGGCCTGCGCGATCGCGGCGGCCAGGGCCAGGGGAAGCGCAGCATCGCCCACGGGCGCCGGCGCCACCAAGGCATCGCGATACCGGTCGATGAAACCCGTGTCGTACTCGCCTGCGACGAATTGCGGGTGGTCCATCAAGCGCAGATGGAAGGGGAGGTTCGTCGCGATCCCTGTCACGATGTATTCGCTCAGCGCCCGCTTCATCCGCCGGAGAGCGAGCTCACGGGTTGGGGCCCAGACGCAAAGCTTGCTGACGAGCGGGTCGTAAAAGCCGCTGATCTCGGCACCCTCGTAGGCACCGGAGTCGTCACGCACTCCGGGCCCCGTGGGCAGCCGCAGCACCTCGATACGGCCCGGCGAAGGGAGGAAGCCCGTCGCCGGATCTTCGGCGTAGACGCGACATTCGATCGCGTGACCGTGGCGTGCGATGTCCGCCTGTGCGTACCCAAGGGGCTCGCCGGCAGCGATGCGGATCTGCTCGCGCACGAGATCGATGCCCGTGACGAGCTCGGTGATCGGGTGCTCGACCTGCAGCCGCGTGTTCATCTCGAGGAAATAGAAGCGGCCGTCCTCGGAGAGGAGGAACTCGACGGTGCCCGCGCCCTCGTAGCCGACGGCCTGTGCGGCCCTGACCGCGACCTCGCCCATCCGCGCGACCAGCGCCTCGTCCGCGGCCGGTGAGGGGGTTTCTTCCACCACCTTCTGATGACGGCGCTGAATCGAGCAGTCGCGCTCGAAGAGGTGCACGGCGTTTCCGTGGGCGTCCGCCAGTACCTGGATCTCGACGTGCCGCGGTCGAACGATCGCCTTCTCGACGTAGACGGTGTCGTCGCCGAAGGCTTTCAGCGCCTCGCTCCGCGCACGTTCGAAGGCGGCGGCGAGGTCCTCCGGTTTGTCCACCAGCCGCATCCCCTTGCCGCCGCCACCGGCGGACGCCTTCAGCATCACCGGGTAGCCGAGCTCGCGGGCGGCCGCCTCCAGCGACGGAAGGTCCCCCGCTTCGGCTCCGGGCACGACCGGCACCCCGGCGGCGATCATCTTGGCGCGCGCGCCGGTCTTGCTGCCCATCGACTCCATGGCCTCGGGGGCAGGCCCTACGAAGACGACGCCGGCCTCCTTGCAGGCGCGCGCAAACGACGCGTTCTCACTGAGGAAGCCGTAACCCGGGTGGACCGCCTGGGCGCCGCTCCGCTCGCACGCCTCGAGGATACGTTCGGGCACGAGGTAGCTCTCGGCGCTCGGGGCCGGCCCGATCGGATAGGCCTCGTCGGCGAGTCGCACATGCAGGGCGTCGCGGTCGGCGGCGCTGTACACCGCCACCGATCGGATCCCCATCTCGCGCAGGGTGCGGATGACGCGGCAGGCGATCTCACCGCGGTTCGCCACCAAAACCTTCTCGAACCACTCTTGGTCGGCCATCGGCGCTGACGCTGCCGCCCGCGGCTGGCTCGGTCAAGTCTCTCCTCCATGACGAGCTGATCCCGAAGCGCGTGATAAAGCGCACGTACCGGAGCGGCTTTCGGTCGATTCCGGGTTGGTTCCCTCGGGGCCGATCGCAGACCATGACGACCCTGGCGAAGTACGGGCGGGGGCAGCAGGGATCACGAGATGGCAGCAGACGAGATTCGCTTCACGGGCCGCATCCTCTACATCACCGACGACCCGGAGCTCCTCCGGCGACAGCTCGAGGGTGAGGACCTTGGCTACGACCCCGACCGCCCGCTCCGCGACAACATCAGCACCGACGAGATCACCCCAGGCTGGGTCTGCTTCTATTACGACGAGACCCTGGGCCGCTACTGCATGGTCGGGCTCAAGGGCGGCGCCGTCGAGCGCGACGCGATCAGGAACGGCGGCTTCGAGGTGATGGTCAGCGGACTGTCCAAGGGCTGCGGCAGCTCCCGAGAGACCGCCCCATTCAGCGAAATGGCGGCCGGTGTCCGCCTCGTCCTCGCCAAGAGCATCGAGAAGATTTACGGACAGAACTGCCAAAACATCGGTCTGCTCACGTCCACCGACTTCGGGCTGATCGAGCGCATCGAACGGGGAGAAGCCATCCCCATGGCCGAGTTCACCAAGGGGCTCGACCCGATCAGCGCGGCCATCGTCCGGCGTGGCGGCCTCTTCGCCTACAACAAGGCACGGATGGCCGGCGACGAGCATCCACCGCCGATCGAAACGGCGCCTCGGCCGATGACCCTCGTGGAGAAAATCATCGCGAAGAACGCCGTCCGCGACGCGCAAGCGGGAGCGCTGGGCGTGCCGGCCGTGGCCCCTGGCGACGCCCTCTTCGTTCGCACCGACGTGCGCTTCAGCCACGAGTACGTGACTCCGATGGCCGACGCGCTGTTCCGCGCAGCGCTGGGCGACGAAGCGAAAGTGACCGATCCGGCCAGCGTCTTCGCGTTCCGGGATCACCTCACGTTCCTCGCCGAGGTGATGCCCGAGGACAAGCGCGCGATGGGACTCCTGGACAAAGCCGATGGCCTCGCCCGCACGCAAGAGGGGTTCGCCAAGAAACATGGCCTCAAGCTCTACGGCGAAAGCGAGCGGGGGGGCTCCGAAGCCATCTGCCACAACGCCGTCGTCGAGGACCTCGCGTTGCCCAGCGACGTGGTCATCGGCACCGACAGCCACACGTGCATGGCGGGCGTCCTCGGCGCCTTCGCGTTCGGGGTCGGGAGCACGGACATGGCGAACTCCTGGTACACGAAGGACGTCCGCGTCCGCGTCCCTGAGAGCGTCCGTTTCGTCCTCGAAGGCGAGCTGCGCCCCGGAGTGAGCGCCAAGGACTTGATGCTTCACATCTTGGCGCAGCCTTTCTTCCGGACGAGCAAGGGCATCGGGAAGGTCCTCGAGTTCAGCGGGCCGGGGATCCGGTCGCTGCCGCTCGACGAGCGGGCGACGCTCACGAACATGGCCGTGGAGGCCGGTGGCTTCACGGGCATCATCGAGGCCGACGAGGTCGTCGTCGACTACCTGCATGAACAGCGCGGCGTCCCCAGGGACGAGCTCCGCGCACGGATCCTCCGCAGCGACGACGGCGCGGCGTACCTCGAGACGTTCACCATCGACCTCTCGCAGGTGGTGCCCATGGTGGCGACCCCAGGCGACCCTCGCAACGGCGTTCCCCTGAGCGAGCTCACCGACGAGGTGGCGGTGGACATCGCCTACGGCGGCAGCTGCACGGGAGGCAAGAAGAGCGACATGGACATGTACGCCAAGGTGTTGGCCGCCGCCGTCGAGCAGGGGCTGCGCGTGGCCGAAAGCGTGGAGTGCTACATCCAGTTCGGGAGCCAGAGCATCCGCCGCTATGCCGAGGAAAAGGGGTACACCGAGATCTTTGCGAAGGCCGGCGTGACGATGATCGATCCGAGCTGCGGGGCGTGCATCAACGCCGGCCCCGGTGCCTCCCGCAGCGCCGAGCAGGTCTCGATCAGCGCCCAGAACCGAAACTTTCCCGGCCGAAGCGGACCCGGCCAGGTGTACCTCGCCAGCCCCCTCACGGTCGCCGCGAGCGCGGTCATGGGCCGCATCGTCTCACCGGACCGCATCCTGATCGCCGACGCCGCCGAGTAGACCCGTCCCAGGATGAGCACCCCGGGCTCGTCCGCGCGACCAGGAGCCCCGGGCGACGTAGCCGGGCGCAGTCCCGGGGCGTTATGATGGCCCTCATGAAAACTCGGGCTCTCATCCTGTTGCTCCTGGTGTCGGCTTGCGATTGTGGAGGCGGCGGTCCTTCCGGACGGGAATGCGAGCGGGCCTTGGACTGCCCCGCAGGCCAGACCTGCGTGGACAACGTCTGCCAAGACATCACGGCCGGGGACGGCGGGATGGACGCGACCCTCACCTGCGACGACGGGCGCCCCGCCTGCGTCGCCGGGACCCTCGAGGTCTGCTGCGCGGCTGACCAGGTCTGCCTCGACGGACGGTGCGCGACGGACTGCGGCGACCGCGTGCTCTGCGGGGGCGCCTGCTGCGCCGAAGGGCTCGTGTGCGAGGGCACGGCCTGTGTGGCGGACTGCGCGGACGTCTCCCGGCGCTGCGGCGCCTCCGACGAGCTCTGCTGCGGCGAGGAAGAGGCGTGCCTGAGCAACGCCTGCGTCCCCTTGGGCGATCCCTGCGAGTCGACGGACGACTGTGGCGTCGAAGAACTCTGCGACCCCGTGCTCATGCGCTGCATCCCGAGGAGCGCCGTGGAGGTGTGCGAGTTCCGGCCCCCCGTCGGCGCCTTCTCTCCGACGGTCGCCTGCCAGTGGCGCCCCCTCCCCGGCGACAACGTGAACTTCGATGATGTCGTGATGACCCCGTCGGTCGCCAACATGACCGACGACAACGGCGACGGCGTGACCGACACGAGAGACATCCCGGACATCGTGTTCATCAGCTTCGACCGGCAGTCGGACGGGTGCTGCACGAGCCGCGGCCGCGTGCGCATCGTGAGCGGGCTGTGCAACGAGGACGGAACGATGAACACGCTGGGCACCATCGCCTCGCCCTTCGTCGGCAACTCGAGCGGGATCGCCCTGGGCAACCTGCATCCAGCCTCGATGCCCGAAGAGCGCAACCCGGAGATCGTGGCCACGTTCCAAAACGGCGGCACCATCGCCTGGCGACGCACGGCAGCCGACGGGTCCGCGTGGGAAGAGATGTGGCGCAACAGCTCGTACCCAAACTCCAACCACACCCGCGGCGGCGCGCAACCGGCGCTGGCGGACGTCGACGGTGACGGAGCACCGGAGGTGATCGTCGGGAACGTCGTGCTCAACGGACAGACGGGCGAGCTCCGCTGGGATGGGCGCGCCACCGTTGGACCGTCGGCGGGGGTCGGCAACAACGCCTTCCTCGGGCCCGCCTCGACCGTGGCCGACATCGACCTCGACGGAACGATGGAGGTCATCGCCGGCAACACGGTGTACGACGGCCCCACCGGGGCCGAGGAGTGGACCTACACCTACGTCGGCAACAACTCCTCCTGCGCGGGAGCCATCCCTTGCGACGGATTCAACGCGGTGGGCAACTTCGACGACGACGACTTCGGCGAGGTGGTCATCGTGCGCCTGGGCGAGGTCTTCGTCCTCGAACACGACGGCACCGAGAAGTACCGCGTCGCCATCCCCCGCATCGACTGCCGCGCGAACGAGAGCGGTCCCCCCACCATCGCGGACTTCGACGGGGACGGTCGCCCCGAGATCGGCACGGCGAGCGCCGACTACTACGTCGTCGTCGACTTCGACTGCACGGGCGACCCGCTCCCCACCGAGTGCGCGATGGAGAACATCCTGTGGCTTCAGCCGAACCAGGACTGCTCGAGCCGCGCGACCGGTTCGAGCGTCTTCGACTTCGAAGGCGACGGGCGAGCCGAGGTGGTCTACGCTGACGAGACCCGCTTCCGCATCTTCGATGGGCGCACCGGCGCGATCCTCTACGAGGACGACACGCACCGAAGCAACACACGCATGGAGATGCCGATCGTCGTGGACGTCGACAACGACGGGAAGAGCGAGGTCATCGTCCCCGAGCCGAACACGAGCTCGACGACCCTTGGGGGCATCGAGGTCTGGGAAGACACGGACAACAACTGGGTCCGCACACGCCGGATCTGGAACCAGCACACCTACCACGTCACCAACATCACGGAAGACGGCCAGGTGCCGGCCGACGAGGAAGAAAACTGGCTCAACGAGCGCTTGAACAACTTCCGTCAGAATGTGCAGCCGGGCGGAATCTTCGACGCTCCCGACCTTTTCGTCGTGCGCATCGAGGTCGCCGAGTGCATGGCCAGCGGGGTGGTCGACGTCGCCGTAACGGTGGGCAACCGAGGCGCGCTCGGAGTTGCCGCGGGCGTCCCCGTGACCGCATCGGCCACCCCCGAGGGCCGCATGCCGGAGAGCTTGGGCGTTCAGCGAACGACGAGCTTCCTGCTGCCAGGGCAAGAGGAGACGCTCGTCTTCCGCTGGACGCCCGACGGAGGTTTCGCAGGGTTCCGCACCTTCACGGTCACCGCGCGCGTCGACGACGACGGCATGGGTGGGGCCGAGTACAACGAATGCGACGAGACGAACAACGAGGGAACCAGCGAGGTCTTCATGACCTGCGACTTCGGCTGAAGAATCCCTCGCTCGGGGTTCGTTGGAGCATGTCTCAAAACTCCTCGTTCCTGAGCAAGACGAATTCGTTGTCCGGGTCGCGGTAGGAGCGATCGCGGGGCGGCGAGTAGGTCCGCACCCGGAACGCCTCCTCGCTCACCTCGACGATCCGAAGGTATCCGTCACCGCCATTTGGTCGGTGCTGGTAGTTCGCGAGGATCTCGTGCACGTAGCTGCCGTCGGCGCGCCGCGTCGAGATCCGCGCGAGCCCATCGCCGAGGGTGTGGCCACAGAACACCAGGAGCACGTTCGGATAGGGCTCGACGAGGGCGTCAAAGAGCGCCTGTCCGTCGTACACGGGCTCATCGAAGGCCAGGGGGTAGCTTCCCGGCGCCCACCGTTGCCCTTCGATGGCTGCGTCGTACCGGGTGTCGTCGAAGTAAAGGTAGGCGTGCGTCACCAAGATCGCGGGGAGGGACGCGTGGCGCTGCAGGATCCCGGCAGCCCAGGAGACGGTGTCCTCGGTGGGGGCGAACTCCAGGGCAAGGACGAGCCACGGACCCTCGGGCGTCTCGAACACGTGGTAAGTACTGTCGGGTCGGTCCGGGCGGGAGGCGCCGCCAAAGCTCGGCTGCGTCTCCCACTCGTCGAGGGGAAAACGCTCACCCAGGTGCGTGGTGCGGTCGAAGGCGCCGCCCGCCTCGCCGTAATCGTGGTTGCCAGGGAGCAGCACGTAGGGGACCCGACCGTCCATACGGCGGAGCGCGCGCTCGGCCCGATCCCACTCCGGGGCGTCGTTGTGGTCGGTGATATCACCGACGTGGAGGACGAAGCGCAGCCCCTCGTCCGCCTGTGAAGCGAGCCAGGCCGTTTGCGCCTCCATCAGTTCGGGCTGATCCCGAACGGCGATCTGGGTGTCGGGCAGCACGGCGAAGGACCACGTCGGACTCTCGTCGACCGCGCACCCAAGGGCCAGAACGAGCAGCGGGACAAAGCGCACCGGTGGATGATGACACGAGCGCGCCCGGGAGGTCGGAGCTCGGGCGGCTGAGGCGCCTGGCCCGGGGCCGCGCAGCGAACCCGGGCGGCGAGAGCGGCGGCTCGTCAGCGTCCGCCGCGGACCGTCACCTGCCCGCAGGCGTACTGGCGGCCACCGGCGCGCACATGGACCGCGCCGTCGCGAGCGCGCTGAGGCACTCGAGCACGGATCTCGTCGTGACGCTTGGAGACGATAGCCAGCGTCTGACCGCCGAGCTGAACCTGGGTCACGGTCTGCAGGTTCTGCCCCCGCAGGACGAGGACGCCGCCGGGAGCGGTGACAGCAATGGCCGGACGGCAGCTGGGGCGGACGTTCAGCTGGGGCGGGGCCGTCATGACGCTCGCGACGGAACCGGTCGGTGCCGATCGCCCCGTGGTCGTCGTCACGGTCGTCACGGGCCGCGCGTGCGCCTGGCCGACCATGGCGCTCGCGCTCGGGGTGGTGACCGGTCGCGCGGCCGTGCCCGGTCGGACGTTGGTGTTCGCCTGGACGGTCGTGGCCGGTCGCGCGGCCGTGCCCGGTCGGACGTTGGTGTTCGCCTGGACGGTCGTGGCCG
>JALVDI010000193.1 GCA_027009115.1 Polyangiaceae bacterium
AGGCCAGCGACCCAGCGCAGGTCCTCGCTGTGCTCCAGCCAACTGCGGAGGAAGATCGTCAGCGTCGGCGAGAGGAGTGCCCCGACGATCCCCAGAAGGTAGCCCCACACCAGCATTCCGAGGAAGACCACCAGAGGCGAGAGGCCAAGGGCGTGTCCCATCAGGCGCGGCTCGATGAGCATGCCGATGAGCGTGTTGATGACGGCGTAGCCGCTGGCGACGAAGAGCGCCACGCCCGGACCGTAGAGCAGGAGCGCGAGCAGCGTTGGCGGAACGGCGGCGATGATGCTGCCGACCGTCGGGATGAAGTTGAGGAGAAACGCGAGCAGACCCCAGAGCAGCGGGAGGTCCACTTTGAGGGCGTAGCAGAGCGAGCCCGCGAGCAGGCCCGTGGCGGCGCTCGTTCCCACCTTCACCGCCAAGAAGCCGCGGAGCTCGCGCGCGGTCTCCTGGAGCGCCACGAGCTGCTGGCGCGTCTGCACGGCGGCAAACTTCCGGTCGAGCCCGGTCGCTTCTACGAGCATGAACGCCACGATGAACAAGACGAGGGTGAACTGCGACACCATCGCGGCGATGCGCTGGACCCCTTCGCCGAGGTAGCCGAGCATGGCTTGGGGTTCGAGGACGCTCTCGAGGGAACCGCGCGAGACCTCGACGCCGTGGGCGATGAGCCATGTCTGGGCCTGATCGATGTGCGCCGTGAAGCGCTCCTCGTAAAACGCCTGGCGGTCCGTTAGCTCCGCGATCGTCCCGGCGACGACCACGCCGACAGCGCCGATGGCCAGGGCGTCGACCAGCAGGCCCGCGAGGACCGCGACGAGCGTCGGTACGCCCCGCCGGGTGAGGCCGAGCACCAGGGGCGAGGTGATGCCCGCGACGAACGCGGCGAAGAGCACCGGCGCCAGGACGGGCCGTGCGAGATGGAGGCCGACGCCGACCAGGACGATGGCCGCCCAAAGCGAGACGGTGTCGCGGGCACGGGCGGAGGTCACGGCCCGCACGATAACGATCGGCGGCGGCCGCGGCGAGGGGCAGAGAGGACTTTCGTCAGCTCGGTGGCCACGGTTCGAGGAGCAGGCGCTCGCCGCGGAAGCGCAGCGCGGCCCGTCCATCGAGGAGCTCCGCCAGGCGCGCTCCGGCGAGGGCGTGTCGCCAGCCGGCGTCGAGGCGCGAGGGCCTCCCGGTGAGCGCGCCGATCACGTCCTCGCGGGTGGCGAGCAGGCTCGGGTCGATCGCCTCGTCCCGGGCGAGCTGCCCGAGCCACGCCTGCGCCAAGGAGACGGCTGCGGGGTTCGCGCGCTGCTGCGGCGTCCGCGGTGGCCGGCGGAGCTCTTCGTCGCTCATGGCCTCCGCCCGCCGGAGGGCGTCCATCAGGCCGCGTACGTCGACGCGGCGAGTGTCGAGGCCGCGAACCCGCGCGAGGTCCCGAGCGTCGCGGGGCGGGCGAGCGGCGATGGACGCCAGGGCGAGGTCCGACAGCACGAAGCGCGTGGGCAGGTTGCGTTCTTGGGCGACACGCTCGCGCCAGCTCGCCAGTGCCTGAGCCCGGTGCCGCGCGCGTCCTTTCAACTTGCGCGCTCCTTTCAGGCGCCACCAGGCTGTCTCCGGGTCCCGGGCGCTGCGGTCGACGGACAGCATCCGGGCGTTTTCCTCGTCGACCCAGCCTAGCCTGCCACGCTCCGCCAGCGCTTCGATGAGGCGGTCGTGGAGCCCGAGCAGGTGCTCGACATCCGCGGCGGCGTAGCGGCGTTCGCGCCCATCGAGGGGCCGGCGCGTCCAGTCGGCCAGCTGGTGGCCCTTGGGCAGGTCGACTCCGAGGTAGGCGTCGAGCAAGCGCGCCAGCGACGCCTGCGAGTGACCCAGCAGCGCCGCGCCGAGCTGCGTGTCGAAGTAGCGTGCCGGAAGGCGCCCGCAGTGTCGTTCGAGGATCTCCAGATCCTGGCCGCCCGCGTGCATCACGATCGAGGTGTCCGACGCGAGGAGCGAAGCGAGCGGGCGGACGTCGACGGCGAGGGTGTCGACGAGCGCCACGCCCCCCGACCAGGCGAGCTGCATCAGAGCGAGCTCTGCAAAGTAGGTTCGTTCGCGGACGAACTCCGTGTCGAGGGCGACCCGCCGCTCCCCTGCGAGCTCGCGAACGAGCGCCTCGAACGGCTCCTGGCGATCGATCCAGCGGGCCGTTGGGTCCGACATCGCGGGGCCTCAGCGGTCCTCGCGCAACTCGGCGACCAGCGCGTCCACGCTGGCCTTGGCGTCGCCGAAGAGCATCCGGTTGTTCTCGCGGAAGAACAGCGGGTTGCCGACGCCGGCGTAGCCCGCCGACATGCCGCGTTTGAACACGACGGTGCGCTTGGCGCGCCAGACCTCGATGACGGGCATGCCGTAGATCGGGCTCGACTCGTCGTCGAGGGCGCCGGGGTTCACGATATCGTTGGCGCCGATGATCAGGACGACATCGGTGCTCGGTAGTTCGTGCTGGATCTCGTCCATCTCGAGCACGATGTCGTAGGGCACGCCAGCTTCCGCGAGCAGCACGTTCATGTGCCCCGGCAGCCGCCCCGCGACCGGGTGGATGGCGAAGCGCACGCGCGTGCCGTTCTTCTGCAGCAGCTCCACCAGCTCCTTGACCGGGTGTTGGGCTCGCGCGACCGCCATGCCGTAGCCGGGCACGACGACGACCTCGTCGGCGGCGGCGAGCTCCTGTGCCAGGGTCGCGGCGTCGGTTTCCACGACCTCTCCTTCGGGCGCGTCGGGGCTGGCGCTCTTCGAGCCCCCGGCGGTGCCGAACCCGCCGAAGATCACGTTGAGGATGGAGCGGTTCATCGCCCGGCACATGATGATGGAGAGGATCGCGCCGCTCGATCCGACGAGGGCGCCGGTGACGATGAGCAGGTCGTTGCTCAACACGAAGCCGGCGGCGGCCGCAGCCCAGCCGGAGTAGCTGTTGAGGAGCGAGACGACCACCGGCATGTCGGCGCCGCCGATGGCCATCACCAGGTGGACGCCGAGCAGGCTTGTCAGGCCCGTCATCGCCAGCGCGTAGGGGAGCCCCGCTTCCGGCGTCGCCGCGGCCATGAACGGCCACGCGAGGGCAACGGTCGCGCCGACGAGGGCGAGGTTGAGCAGGTGTCGACCAGGCAGGAGCAGCGGTTTGCCCGAGATCGACCCGCGGAGCTTGCCCCAGGCCACGAGGGAGCCCGTGAACGTGATCGCGCCGATCGCGATGCCGATCCAGATCTCGATCTGATGGATGGTGTGCTCGGCGGGCGTCCCCGGGGCCTCGCCGGGGGCGAGGTAGCTGCTGAGGCCGACGAGTACCGCCGCAAGCCCGACGAAGCTGTGCAAGAGGGCCACGAGCTCGGGCATGGCCGTCATCACGACGCGCTTGGCCATCACGGCGCCGACGAGGCCGCCGATGAGCACGGCTCCGGCGATGAGCCGCCAGCTCTGGATGCTCGGCTGCAGCGCCGTCGCGAGCACAGCGACCACCATGCCGGCGATGCCGAAGAGGTTGCCACGCTTGGCGGTCTCCTGCTTGGAGAGGCCGCCGAGGCTGAGGATGAAGCAGACCGCCGCCGTCAGGTAGGCGATGGCCGTGGCGTTCGCGCCCATCTCAGCGCCCGCCCTTCTGGAACATCTTCAACATTCGATGGGTCACCAGGAATCCTCCCGCGACGTTGATGCTCGCGAAGAGCAGCGCGAGCGCACCCAAGAGGGTCGGCAGGGCGTCGGTGTCGAGGCGGCCGGCCTGCAGCATGCCCCCGACCAGGATGATGCCGCTGATGGCGTTCGTGACGCTCATCAAGGGGGTATGCAGGGCGGCGGTGACGGCCCAGACGACTTGCCAACCGACGAAACAGGAGAGGACGAAGACGGTGAAATGCGGCACGAAGGAGCCCGGCGCGTAGAGCCCGACGAGCGCGAAGATCCCGAGCACCAGCAGCGCGCCGAAGACGGTCGCCGTGTGCCCGGACGCGGGCTCCGGCTCCGAAGGTCTGGGTGGGGGTTTCGGCGGGGGTTTGGCCGCGGAAGCCGGCGGCGGTGCGGCGGGCTTCGGCGGGGGAGGCAGGACTTC
>JALVDI010000194.1 GCA_027009115.1 Polyangiaceae bacterium
GACGGGCGACGAGGACGACGACGGCAAGGAGCGCCGCGAGGTCGGTTGCTGGAGCCACGCGCGGCGCAAGTACTGGGAGGCGGCGTTCGCCAAGGAGCCGGTGGCGCGTGAGGCGCTGCTGAGGATCGGCAAGCTCTTTGCGCTCGACACCAGGCTGCGCGGCAAGCGCCGGCCGCCGTCGAAGGTCGCGCAGCTGCGCAACGAGCACCTGCGTCCCCTCGTCGAGGACTTCCTCGACTTCGCCGAGCGCGAGTACGAGCGCGTGCGCGACCGGCGTGGCTCGCTCCGAAGCGCGCTCGTGCCAGGCAGGGGCTACCGCCGGTGGAGGTGTTCGCGGTGCTGGTGATGAGCAGGCACCTGCACCTGGTGCTGCGCGCTGGACCGGCAAGGACCCGATTGGGTTCGCCGGCGAGGCGGATTGTTGGCCCCGAGCACCCCCTCTCTCGGCCTCCGCACTCATGCACCCGCTCCCAGCCGCTCGCAGGTCTTCGCAATCCGCCGCGCCCGCGTCTCGGGCCGCTTGGCCTCGTCGATGTGGCGCAGGTGCTCTCGCTGATGCGAGGGTGGCTGGGCCAGGAAGGCCTCCAGCACGCCCGCGGCCTCGAAGGCCTCGCGGATGTCGTCGGCGAGCTGGGGCGGTGGCTGCTTGCTCCCCTTTCGTCCGCCGCCCCAGGCCATCTTCATGTAGACATCCCCGCGGCGGAGCTCGTCGAGCATCTGGGCGAGGCGCCGCTGGCGTGTTTCCTCGCGCTTGGCCCGCGTGATCCAGCCCAGGTAGTCGTTGCGCTGGTACGGAGGCCGGGCCTCGTAGGCTTCGACCAAGCCGTGTTCTTCCAGGGCCTCGCGCACGAAGTCGGGCATGGGGTGTCGAGGACGCATCAGCTCAGCTCCGTTCCCTGGCGCAGTTCGTCGAGGTACTCCCCAAACACCAGCGCGCGGTTCTTCTTGCGGTCATCGAGGGGCCGGAGCACCGACGCCGCCTCCAGGATGCGTAGCGCCTTGCCCGCCGCCGGCCTGGAACAGCCGAGCAGCTCGACTACCCGGTTGACCGTGACGACGGGGTGCCCCGGCAGCAGCTCGAAGAGCCTCAGGCTGAACACCGTCGCGTCCTCCCGGAGGAGCACCCGCTCGCGACTCGCCGTGACGATGCCATGCAGCCGGCGCGCCGTCGCGGTGGCCTCCTCCGCCACCACCGCGACGCCTTCGAGGAAGTAGTCCAGCCACCCCTCCCAGTCGCCTTCGGTCCGCACCGCGCTCAGACGCCGGTAGTACTCCTGGCGGTGCGTCTTCAAGAACAGGCTGAGGTAGAGCAGCGGCCGCGACAAAAGCCCCCAGTGACGCAGGAGCAAGGTGATCAGGAGCCGACCGAGACGACCGTTACCATCGAGGAAGGGATGGAGGGTCTCGAACTGCACATGCAACAGGCCTACCCGGACCAGCGGCGGCAGGTCGCTCTCGACGTGGACCGCTCGCTCGAAGTCGCTCAGCAGCTCCGGCAGCCGATGTGGCGGAGGCGGCACGAAGGTCGCGTTGCCTGGGCGCGTGCCGCCGATCCAGTTCTGCGAACGGCGCACCTCGCCGGGTTGCTTGTGGGCCCCCCGCGCTCCCGAGAGAAGCCTCTTGTGGGCCTCCGAGAGCAGCCGCATCGAGATGGGCAGGCCCGCGTCGCGGTCGAGCTCGGCCCAGGCGTAGTTGAGGGCCTCGAGGTAGCCGCAGACCTCTTCCACGTCGGCGTCGGTTGGCGCCTCGCCCGAGGCCTCGACCTCCAGCAGGTCCATCAGGGTGGCCTGCGTGCCCTCGATCTGAGCCGAGAGCACCGCCTCTTTACGCACGAACGCATACACGAACCAGTCCACGGATGGGACCAGATCCCCCGCGAGGTCGAGCAGTCGGAGCCGCTCGCTGGCGCGGGCGATCCGCGGGCCGAGCGCTTCGAGGTCGAGCGGTGGGTCGCGCGGAGGCAGGGGCGCGGGGATGAAGGCGCGGACCTCCTCCCCCGCCACCGTGCTGCGCTCGGTTCGTCCGGTCTGCCGAATCGTCTCGTCCTCGAGAAGCGGTCGCTTCACCTTTCTGGACGACAATAAGCGATCGCTTCGAAAGAGGCGAGCGTGTGTAGCGATCGCTTATCGTGCGCCACCACACGATGCGGCGCGCGCCTGCGTCCAGGTCCGCCGTACGGTCGACGATGCTTGGTCTCTTGCCGCCCAACTCGAGGCTCACGGGGGTCAAGTGTTGAGCAGCGGCGCTCATGACACCGACCGTCCCGCTTCCCGCGCAGAAGATGGAGTCGAAGCGTTGTTCGAGCAGCGCCCCTCGACCCCTTCCACGGAGCTCGCGTCGACGTAGGCCTGCGTCGGTGAGCGCCAATTCGGGCGAAACGACGAGACGGGGCCCTGGCGAGCGCAGGCTTGAAGGGCAAGCCGCCGCATCGGAGCAGTCTGTGCACGGTGGCGCGAGCGCCGCGTCCCACCGTGGGTCCCTTGCGAACAACGGACTCCGACGGGCGTGGCGCCGGCGCCCGAATTTGGAACCGGCGCGCGGATGAACTACGCGACCCGGATGGGCCAGCGTAGCCCTTCGATGCTCGGGGCCAGGCGGGCGAGGGCCGCCCGGAGGTCCGCCATCGTCACGCGGTCCTCCGGGTCGCGACGGATCGACCGGCGGACGAGCTCGGCAACCCCGGCGGTGCGCGGGTCCGTCGTCAGCCGTCCCACCCTCTCGGGCAGTCCGTCGTGCTGGAGATGGGCGGTGATCGTCGCCAGGTCGTTGCCGCCGGCGTCAAAGAGGGTCGCGCCCGTGAAGAGCTCGAAAGCGAGGCAACCGAAGGCGTACACGTCGGCGGGAGTCGCCCGCCCCTTCCCGCTCACGTCGTGCCCCCACACCTCCGGGGCCCCGTAGCTGGCAGTGCCGCACCCGGGCCGCAGATGACGCCCGGCGAGCCCGAAGTCCACCAGAACCGGCACGTTGTTGGCGTCGCTGCGGAGGATCACGTTGCTGGGCTTCAGATCGAGGTGCGCGATGCCCCGGTCGTGCATGCTCTGCAGCCCCGCGGCGATCCCCTCGAGGATGGCGAGCGCCCGCTTCATGTCCATGTCCTCGGTCTCGAGCACCCGCTCGAGGTTCGGACCCTCGACGAGCTCCATCACCAAGATCGGCTTGGGCCGGGCGCCGGCGTCGAAGGTCACGAAGCGCGCGATGTTCGGGTGCGCCGGGAGCGCGAGCAGGGCGCCGGCCTCGTCGCGGAAGAACTGGAGGAACTCCTCTTCGGAGAGTGTGCGGGCGGCGCCGCCGGAATACTCGGGGACCTTGAGGGCGAAGCGCTCGGCCTTCGGATCGTGGCGAGCCTCGCTGCGACGCGCGACGAACACCGAACCGACGGCCCCCGTGCCGATGGCCCGCTCCACGTAGAAGCCGCCCAAGATGCGGCTCGGCGGCATCCACGCCGGCAGCGGTGCTTCCCGAGGCCCGGCGGGGATCAAGCTGGGGCGCGCGCGCCGGGGGCCGTCGAGGGGCAAGTCCTTGAGGCGGTCGAGGGCCATCCGCGTCAGCTCCGCGACGGCCCCCGGCAGCTCCTCACGAAGGGTCTCCGCGGCTTGCTCCAGGGCATCGTGCACAGCGAGGAGGCCGCCGCGGAGAGCCCTCTCGACGAAGATGTCGACGAAGCGGATCGCCGGGCCGGCCGCCGGACGCTCCACCGCGACCGCTTCGCCGAGCCTCCGCCGGGCCCCGAGCACGAGCTTCGCCAAGGTCTGCACGGTCACCTCGAGCCGCCCCAGCGGCGTCTCGCTGGGCGCGAGCTCCTCGAGCTCTCGGAGGCTGCCGGCGGCGACCAGCGGCTCCAGGGCGCGGACGAGGTCGTGGAGCGCGACCCGCAGCGCCTCAACCCGCGGAGACGAAGCGATGGGCAGATCATGAGCGAGCCGCAGGAGCGCTTCGAGGGCGCCGCTGAGCGCCTGCGGACTCCCGTTTCCCCGGCTCACGCGGCGCTCGAGGTCGGCGTAGGCCGCGAGCGCGGCTTTGATCTCGGGCACCATCGACGCCTCGGCCATGGCCCCCATGTCCGCGTCGCTC
>JALVDI010000195.1 GCA_027009115.1 Polyangiaceae bacterium
TGGCGTGACGACCGAGTCCCGCCGCTCGCCGTGCCCCAGAGACGGCGTGGGACCGAACCGGATGGGTCCGGAGCTCTCTCCGAGGCCCTTCGGAGACCGATGCCCCCAACCTGCGCCCCCACCAACAAAGGCGCCGGCGAGATCAAGGGTGCCTTCCTGCTGGCGGCGCGGCGGGACCTCGGCGTGCGGCATGGCGCGCGGGCCGACGAGCCCTTCGAGGCCCTCCCACCGCAGCATCGCGAGCCCCTGAGCGGGGTGATCCTTCCCGTCTCGTGGGTGCCGGCGGCGCCCGTCCTCGCGTGGCTCGACCAGGTGGAACGCATCTTCGGTGCCGGCGACGGGCACGAGCTGCACCGACTCGGCCGGGCCATCGGCGGCCAACTCCTCGTGACGCGGCACCGCCTCCTGGTCCGTGGGGCGACCCCTTCGGAGGCCGTCTCCCGCATCCCGACGCTCTGGGCCAGCTACGTCGAGGGAGGGCGAGTCGAGCTGCACCCCGACCGCGTCGAGGTGATGGCTGGACCGTCTTCGCCGTCGCTGCTGTCGACCATGGCGGGCTTCTTCGAGTACCTGCTCGAGCTGACCGGCGCACCGGCGGCGCGCTGTCGGCCCGTCCTGCCCGCGCGGCCGGGCGACCCGCCGAGCCTCCAGCTCCACTACCGCTGACGCTCCCGTAGCGGCAGCGTGCTCAGCCAGCCCCCGCCGCGTCCTCGACCTCGGCCACCCCCTTCGGGATGTCGGCGGTGAGGTTCTCGTGCCCATCGGCGGTGACCAGGAGATCGTCTTCGATGCGAATGCCGATGCCTCGCCAGCGCGCGTCGACGTTGGCGGTCGGCGCGACGTAAAGGCCTGGCTCCACGGTAAGCACGAAGCCTGGCTCCAGCGGCCGCGGCTTCCCCTCACGGTGGTAGGCACCCACGTCGTGCACATCCATGCCCAACCAATGCGACGTGCGGTGCATGTAGAAGGGCTTGTAGCGTTGTTCGGCCAAGACCTCTTCGAGGCTCCCCGACACCAGCCCCAGGTCGATCAAGCCCGCCGCCAGCACCCGGACGGCCGCGTCGTGGACGTCGTCGAGGGTCGCACCCGGCGCGACGGCGCCGATGGCCGCCTCCTGCGCAGCGAGGACGAGCTCGTACAAACGCCGCTGAGGTTCGGAGAACCGACCGCTGACAGGGAAGGTGCGGGTGACGTCGGAGGCGTAGTAGTCGAGCTCGCAGCCAGCGTCGATGAGCAGGAGCTCGCCATCCTCCATCCGTCGCGCGTTGCTGCGGTAATGCAACACGCAGGCGTTCGGTCCGCTCCCAACGATGGTCCCGTAGGCTGCTCGCTCACACCCCTGGGCTTCGAAGACGCGGTGAATCTCGGCAGCCACCTCATACTCGTGCCGTCCAGCGCGGGCGTGCCGCATCGCCGCCAGGTGAGCCCGTCCCGTGACCTCGGCGGCCCGGCGCATGCGCTCGACCTCGGCCTCGGACTTTCTCAGGCGCATCTCGTGGAGCACCACCGCGGGATCGACGATCTCGGTCGGGGCACGGACGCCCTGGCGGGCACGCTTTCGGACGGCCTCCAGGGCCGCGAAGACCTCCCGATCAAAGGGATGACCTCGCCCTACGCGCACGTGCAGGCGGTCGACGTCCGCGAGATAGTCCGGGAGCCGCTCGCCCAGCTCTCCGATCGGGAAGGCGGCGTCGACTCCGAGCGCCAGGGCTCCCTCGACGCCGGCTCGGGCGCCGTCCCAGACCTCGCGCTTCGGATCCCGAGGCCGGACGAAGAGGATCGCCCGATGCTCGGGATGAGCGTTCGTGAGCACCAGGACCGACTCGGGCTCCACGAACCCCGTCAAGTAGTAGAAGTCGCTGTCCTGCCGGTAGGGGTGTTCGACGTCGCCGTTGCGCAGGGCCACCGGTGCCGCGGGGAAGACCGCGACACCCGCGCCGATGGCGTCGAGGAACCGTGCACGTCGCTCGGCAAAGGTGTTCATCGGGCGCAACCTACCAGGGAGCGCCCGGGGATCCAGCAATCCCCGGGCGCCAGAGCCCATCTCCAACCCTCGTCGCCGCTCCGCGGCCTGCGCACGCCCTGCGTCGCCACCCGCTCCCCTCGACAAGGCTCGGCATGTCCTCGGCTCGCGCATACGCCCAGTCTACGGATCGATCGACGACCGCTATTGAGGTCGATGTCCGTGAGCTGAACCTCGACGCTCTTCGCGGTGTGCTGCGGCGCCCCCGAGCGGCCTCAGAGCAGCTCCAGCAGGCGCGGCAGGGGCCGAGCCGCCCCAAGGTCCGCGCACCAGGCCTCCACGCTGTAAGCACCGCCACGCTCGCAGGCCTCGCGGAGGGCCTCGCTCGCCCGGGGGTTCCGATACCAGTCCTCGTCCCACCGTTCCCGGAGCGCCCCCCACAGCCGAAGGGCCCCGAGCAACGCGCGCAGGCGCGGTGCCGCGCTCGGCAAGAGCCCAAGCGTGGCCACCCACGGCGGAACCGGCACGCCAAGCGCGCGGCGGGCGGCCTCGGCCGCGAGAGCCCGCTGCTCCTCCGGGCCCGCCACGACGGGCGGCGCCAAAATCGAAGCGCAGCACCAGCGCGTCTCCAGCAGCAGCCACAGGCCGACCCGACGGCGCACCTCTTCGGCGTCCCGGCGGCCGAGCCCCTCCTCGCGCAGCGGCCGGGGCTCCGCGAAGACCTGCGCCCCAAGATCGCCCAGAGCCCGCGCCGTGCTCCCCACGCTCGCGTACTGGAGCGGCGCCGGCAGAGGCCCCACGAGCGCTCGAGCGAGCGCCCGTCCGACCGCACGCGCCGCGGCCAGCTCGCTCTGCCAGCCCAGCTCCAGGTCCGAAGGCACGATGCGAACGTCGCGCCCCGGGGCGACCACCCAGACCCGAGCTCCTGGGTGCCCCTCCCGGTGAGGGGGCTCGACCTGGACGGCCCGGGCGAGCTCACGCTCGAGGCCGAGCGGTGCCCAGCGGGCTCCCGCCTTCCGAAAGCGTTGCGCCGAACGGAATCCGCGATCGCCGGCGGGCCACCGAAGCCGCCGCAGGAGCCCGGGCAGATCCGCGGCGTCGACGAGGTCGGCCACGACGCCGTCCGTATCGGTCAGCCAAGCCTGGGCGGTCGCGCGGCGCTCCGCGGCCTCCGGGCCCGCGTCCGCGTGAGGCGGCTGACCGAGCTCCGCCCACAGGCGGGTCGCTGCCCGCGCTGCCGCTCGGTGAGCCTCCAGTACGGCCGGGAGCGGGGCCGCAAGGGAAGCCTCGATCCCCCGCAGGAGCGCCGGTCCGCGCGCGCTCTGTCCGAGCCGCAGCTCGGCGAGGGCGTCGCGCAGCGGCAGGCGATCGCGCCCCACCGCAAGCGAACCCGCCCGCCACTCGTCGAGCTTCTCCCGAGCAGGCTCGAGCCGACGTTCGGCCGCCGCGCGCGCGAGGTGGGCCGCCGCCGCCGGCGCCTCCCCAGGCAACATCGCCCCCGCCGCAGCAAGCAGCGCGAGAGGCTCCCGAGGCCAGGCGACGGGCGCCGGCTCACACCCGCGGGCGCGATCGACGAACCGCTGAGCAAAGGTCGCGCGCCACCGCGCGATCGCGGCTCGGACCTGGCGAACGGGATCCACCGAGCCCTTATGACGCGCCAGCGACGGACGTGCTATCCAGGCGGCCATGAGCGACGCGGTCCTCGGGCGCTTGCGCTTCGGTGTGCTTGGAGCAGGAGCGATGGGCAGCGCTTTGGTGCGCGCCCTCGTCAAGCAGGGCGCACCCAGCCCCGACCGCGTCCTCGTCAGCGATCCTCACCGGGAGCGCCGCGAAGCCCTCGCCCAGGACCTCGGCGTGCGCACCACCGACTCCGGCCGCGCCGCCGCCGAGTTCGCCGACCTGCTGCTGCTCGCGGTCAAACCCCAGGTCTTCGACAAGGTCCTGGCGGACATCGCACCGGCGACCGGTCCCGACACCCTCGTCGTGTCCATCGCTGCGGGCGTCTCGATCGCCACGATGCAGAGCCAGCTCGCGGCCGGCACGCGCGTCGTCCGCTGCATGCCCAACACCCCCGCCCTCGTCGGCGCCGCAGCGACGGGCATCGCCAGCGGAGAGCACGCCAGCGAGGAGGACCGGCGCCTCGTCCGAGCGCTCTTCGAGCGCATCGGCATCGCCGTCGAGGTCGACGAGACCCTCCTGGACGCGGTCACCGGCCTCAGCGGCAGCGGCCCGGCGTTCATCTTCGTGATCATCGAGGCCCTCGCCGACGCGGGGGTGAAGATGGGCCTGAGCCGCAGTGCGTCGATGCGCCTGGCGGCCCAGACCGTCTACGGCGCGGCGAAGCTCCTCATCGAGACCGGGGAGCACCCCGGGAGGCTCAAGGACATGGTCTGCAGTCCCGGCGGGACGACCATCGCCGGGCTCCATACGCTCGAGTCCGGCGGCCTGCGCACCACGCTCATGGACGCCGTCGAGCAGGCGACGCTCCGCTCCCGGGAGCTCGGCCGCGAGCTCGAAGGCAAGCTGGGGAGCTGAGCCCTTGGCAGCCCACCCGTAGCGCTCGGTGCACCTCACGCCCAGGCGCACGCCCCTGCGCGACGCATCGACGTTCGTAGCGATCGTCGAGGTTTCCTCGCCCGACGGCATGACGCAGGGTTCCGCTCGCGACCGCGCTCCATCACGGCCGGCACGGGATACTAGCTAGGTGCCGCGGGGACCGAAGATCGCGGTCCCAACCCGGACCATCGTCGCCCCCTCCTCGACAGCGACCTCGAGGTCTCCGCTCATGCCCATCGATAGCTCCGGCAGCCCGTGGCGGCGCGCGAGCTCGGCGAGGGCCCGGAAGTAGGGCCGCGGATCCTTGCGGGCGGGCGGTACGGTCATCAGCCCCCGCAGGTCGAGGCTCGGCAACGAGCGCGCGTGCGCGACGAGGGCGTCGAGCTCCTCGGGAGCCACACCGCTCTTCTGCGGCTCCGCCGCGATGTTGACCTGAATACAGATCGGCACCGCCCGCCCCTGCGCGCTGGCCTGGGTCGCGATGGCGGTGGCGAGACGCCGCGAGTCAACGGAGTCGATCGCCGCGCCGGCCCCGACAACACGCTTGACCTTGTTCCGCTGAAGGTGGCCGATCATGCGCCACTCGATGTCCAGGTCCGCAAGTGCTGCGGCCTTGCGAGCGAGCTCCTGCGCGTAGCTCTCTCCGAAGACTCGCTGCCCTGCGGCATAGGCCGCACGGAGGGCCTCGCTGCGGTGGGTCTTGGAGACGGCCACGAGCGTCACTTCCGAGGGATCCCGCCCCGCCCTGGTGCAGGCCTGCGCGATGCGCGCGTGGGTCCGGGCCAGGCCTTCGGCCACGTCGTGGTTCACGGCCAACTCCTCAACGCGCCGTGACGCCCCAGGAGCGCCAGCGTCTGCGCGAGGGGAAGACCGACGACGCCGCTGTAGCTCCCCTCGATACGCGTCACGAAGCCCGCCGCGATGCCCTGAATCGCGTAGCCTCCCGCCTTGTCCGCTCCCTCACCGATCGCCGCGTACGCCCGCGCCTGCGCCTCGCTCACGGGCCGAAACCACACCTCCGTGACGGTCGTCTCCACCTCGAGCACCCGGGCCGCGCGCCCAAGCGCCACCGCCGTCATCACCTCGTGCGAGCGCCCTCCCAGAGCGCGCAGCATCGCGGCGGCGTCAGCCTCGTCCGTCGGCTTGCCCAGCACCTCGCCGTCGCGGACGACGAGGGTGTCGGCTGCCAGGACGAACGTGTCCGGAGGCGCAATGGGCAGCGCCGCGACGAGCTTCTCCCGCGCGAGCCGCGCCACCGTGACGGTGGGAGCCTCGCCCTCCCTGCGACGCTCCTCGGTCGGGCAGGGGTGGACCTCGAACGCCAGCCCAAGGCTCGCGAGCAGCTGTCGGCGGCGCGGCGAAGCCGAGGCGAGGATCAGCGGCGCCTGCTGGACAGGCACGGCTACCTCGCGCTCCCGGGCGAGGCTCCGCGCCGACCGTCGCCGCATCGCTTCCTCTCGGTGCTGGCCATCACAGCCCCTGCTCCTCCGCCCAGCGACGGTAACGACGCACATAGGTCCGAGCGACATGCTCCGGGTCCAGCCTGAGCACCTTCGCCAGCTCCGTCACGAAGCCGCGCACATAGACCTGCGCGGGAAGCATCGCGAAGTCGTCTTCCTCGATCGCCCGCAAAAAGGCCGTGCCGATCTTGGTGCGGCTGCTGACCTCCTTGAGGGGCACCCCCTGCGACTCCCGGACCGCGCGCAGCAAACCGCCGGTGAAGTCCGTCTCCGGTGTGATGACGGGCGCCGGCGGCGCCGGGCCCGCCAACGACTCCTCGGCTTCGTCACGCTCGGTCTCGGGCTCCGGCGGAAAGAGCGAGAGCTCGTAGGGTCGTCGGCGGGCGGGATCCAACAGTACATCGTGAGCCTCCTCCAGACGTCTCTGGAGGCGCCCCAGGCCCTCGTCGTCGAAGAGGCCGTAGCAGGCCAGGCTGCCGGGCGCGAAGATGTCGCGCGCGCGCTTGTACGCACGCCGAATCTCCTCGTCCGTCGCGCCCCGCTCGACGTCCAGAAGGTCGTGGTGCGAATTGAGGGGCACGTTCGGTCGCTTGGTTCGCCGGCGCTTGCCGGCGTCTCGGGAAAGGAGCCGACGCGCGATCTTCTCGATGTTGCGGCTCGCCTTCGTCCCAGGGCTCTCCACGAGCAGGGGGCGCCCCGACCTGAGTGTGCTTCGCACGGTGTCGTCGGCGTCGATGGAACCCAGGTAGTCGAGGGTGAGGCCGAGGCGCCGCCACGCTGCCCGGGTCATCCAGTCGCCCAGCTCGAGATCCGCCCGCAGGCGCGTCTGGTTGACGACCAGGGGGATCTCGAACCTTTGCGCCAAGACCTCGGCCCTGCGCAAGAGGGGATCGTTCGGATCCTCGTCCCGGAGGGCGGCGAAGAGATCGGGCGGCGGGGGCGTGTTCCCAAGGGAACGCAGCAGCGCCACCGTGCGACGACGCTCCTCCCCGCTCTGCGCCTCTCGCAGCAGGGCCCGCGCGTAGGCCGCGCGGATGAACCGGTACGTCCCCTCGACGGCCATGGGCTCCGGCAGCGTCACGAAGACGCGCAGGTCGGCCTCCAGCCACAGATCCAAGAGCGACCGAGGGGTCCCCGAACCCAAATCGACGACGACGAAGTCCGCCGCGAGTGCCCGCAACCTCGTCCCCAGTCGCCCCCGGCGGGCACGGCGCCGGGCACCCTGGCTCGGCGCGTCGATGCCGGCGTGAAGAAGGCTGAGGTTCGGGATGGGCAGCGGAACGAGCCCCCCCGAGGCCTCGGGGGAGCTCGCGTCTGTCGATCTCCGGCCGGGCTCGTCCGAGGAGGAGGCCCCATAAAGGCCGTCGTCGTTCGGATCGGAGAGCGCGTGGTCCGGGTCGGAGAGGTCGTCGTCCGGGTCCTCCGGATGCCGTAGGAAGGCAGGCAGAGGGGGCACGTAGGGCGGGATCCCGCCGGGATGCGGCACCCCAAAGAAAGCGTGAAGCGTGGCCCCGCCCTCGTCGGCATCGACCACCACCGCCTTGCGCCCGAGGGTGGCGAGGTAGACGCCCAGGTTCGCGGCCAGCAAGCTCTTGCCGACCCCTCCTTTGGCCCCCGCCACCACCAGGAGCTTTGGCCCAGGTGCCTGGGGGGCGCCTTCCTCGGCCGGCTCCCGGAAGAGCTCGAGCTCGACCTCGCCCATCCCCCGGAGCTACCACGCCGGCCCGCGCGCGCAACCGACGGTCAGGAAGCCTTCCGCCGAAGCGAACGCGCGGGCCCCAAGAAGGGCTCCCAGATCGGCAGGTGCTCGTCTACGTTCGCGAGCTGCACGACCACCGTCCAGGTGGGTCGGACGGGGGCGCAGCGTAGAGTCATGCCCGCCTCTTCCGGAGTCCGGTGACCCTTGGCCAGGTTGCACGCACGGCAGCAGGCCACGAGGTTCTCCCAGGAGCCTCCTCCTCCCCTCGAACGTGGCACCACGTGATCGATGGTCAGCTCCCCGGTCGCGCCGCAATACATGCAGGCGTGGCCATCGCGCAGGAAGACGTTCCGACGAGACAGCCGCAGCGGCGTGCGCGGCACCCGGTTGTAGTCGCAGAGCCACAAGATCCGCGGCACGCACAAGCGGCCCCGTGGCGTCCGCACGGCGAGCTCCTCCTCGGTCGGCTCGATGGCCGACCACGCCGCAAAGTCGTGGGGCTCGTAAGAAGCGTCGAGGGCGCGGGCGCGGGCGCCATAGAGCAGCGAAAACGCTTGACGCGCCGTCGTCACGCGAACGGCCTGATAGCTCTTGTTGAGCACCAGAACCGGGGTCGCCAGCACGTCCCGCTCGGAGTTCGAAAGCACCCCGTCACCATAAGGAGAATCCGAGCCGTCGCCACCACCGCAACTTCTCGGCCCTCTCGCCGATGACGGGCCATGCGCCCTCCCTTCGCTCTGTTCGCTCTCCTCACCGCTTGCCTCGGCTCCACCGTGCCTCCAGACGCCGCCTACGACGCCGACGCCGGCGTCGACGCCGCGCTCCGTGCGCCGCGCGTCGTGGACTGGCGGGTGGTCGACCATGGCGGCCGCCCCTGGCCTGCCGACGCCGCGCCGCGCCGCCCGATCGTCGAGATCGACTTCAACCGACCCATCGATCCCACGGCAGTGTTCTTCTTTGGCCCGGACGCGCAGGACCTCGCGGCCCTCGAGGACGACCTTGCCCGCTCGCCCCTACGGGTCGTCAACGAGCGCGCGCGACTGCCCGTCGAGAGCTTTGCGGTGGGCGCGACGCTGCGCCTGATCCCGGCGGCCCTCGAACCCGGCGCCAGCTACGCCGTCGGCGTGGGGCGTTGGGCAGCCGCCGCAGACGGATCCCATCTCGCCGCACCCTTCGTCGCCGCACTCACCATCGCAGGCCACGAGGCGGGGGCCGGCATCACCGACGCCTGGCCCCCCAGCGGTGCCGCCGGCATCCCGACGGGCCTCCAATTCGCCGCGGTCCGCTTTGACGACGTCGTCACCCCCGCGACGGGCGTCCGCCTCGAGGGCCCCGAAGGGGTGGTCCGAACGGAAGCGGAGACAACGGACTGCGGCCTCATTGGCTGGCCCCCGGGCACGTGCGTGCGCCTCACCTGGGAGGGGCGGCTCGAGCCCCGTCGCCGCTACCGGCTCGTCGTCGACGAAGCCGTGACCGACCGCGGCGGCGCCCCCGTAGGTCCGTGGACCTCGACCTTCGAGACCGGGGCGGAGCCCATCACCGAGGTCGGCCTGCTCGCGCTCGCCTGCGGACTCGACGAGGTCGCCCAAGGGCCCCTCTGCCTCTGGATCGACGACCGCAGCATCTCTCTGCGAGCTCTGGCCGGCGCGCCGGTCCGGGCCTTCCTGGAGGCGGGGGCCCGGCGAAGCGGCGCGGTGGCTCCTCGCGGCGAGATCACCTTGCGCCTGGACGGCCTCACCCCGGACGCGGACCACTCCCTTCGGCTCGTGCTCGAGGGGCCGAGCGGCGCGACCTTCGTCGAGGCACTCGACGTCCACACCGAACCCATCCTTCCGCCGGTCACGATCACGGAAGTGCGCGCCGACGCCCGCGGCCCCGAGCCCCGGCAAGAGTACGTCGAGCTGCTAAACTCGGGCGCCGTGCCCGTCCCGCTCGAAGGCTGGAGCTTGAGCGACCGCGTCGACCGCGAAGGCGACGTGCTCGGGGCGGTGACACCGCTGCCTCCCGGGGGGCGTGCGCTCCTCGTCGCGTCGTCCTTCGACCCGGAGCACCCTGACGACCCGCCGGTTCCCGAGGGGATCCCCCTCCTCCGCATCGAGGGCTCCCTCGGCTCCGGAGGCCTCGCCAACGCCGGTGAGCCTCTCTATCTCCGCGACGCGGCGGGGCGCCGGGTCTCCTTCGTGCCCGCCATGCCCGCTCCGGGCCCGGGCATCTGCTGGGTCCGTCGAGACACGGCCCGGACCGGGGCTCCCTCGGACTTCTATGCCGCCCCGTGCACGCCCGGCGAGGACACTCCGCCTCCGTGACCGAACGCGCGCAGGAGCCACGCGGCGGCGAGGTCGTCGATGGAGTCGTCGAAGAGGTCCTGTGGAGCAGCGACGACGGTCGGTTCTCCGTCGTGCGCCTATCGCGCCTCTCGAACGATGACCCCTTCGTGGCGGTTGGCGATCTCGGTTCCGTCGCGGTCGGCGAAACGCTGCGGCTCCACGGCCGCTGGTCGCAGCACGCCGTCCACGGCCGCCGCTTCCGCGTGCAAGCCTTCACACCCATCGTCCCAACGACGCAGATGGGCATCGTGCGCTACCTCGGCTCAGGGCTCATCGCAGGGATCGGCAAAGGCCTGGCGGCCCGGCTCGTCGAAAAGTTCGGGGATCAGACCCTCGATGTCATCGCGACCCAGTCGAAGCGACTGCGCGAGGTCTCGGGCATCGGCAAGCGCCGCGCCGAGTCGATCGCGGAGGCGGTGCGCACCCGCCGGCAAGAGGCCGAACAGATGGCCTTCTTCCACGCGGTGGGCTTGGGCCCCGCCCTCGCGCGCCGAGTGCTGCGGCAGTACGGACCGGACGCGACCCGAGTCCTGCGAGAAGACCCGTACCTCGTCGCCGAGGAGGTGAGCGGCATCGGCTTCCGCAAGGCCGACGAGATCGGTCGGGCCGTCGGCATCGGCCCCGAGGACCCCCGCCGAGCCGCCGGCGCCGTGCTCCACGTATTGGGCCGGGCGTCGGACCGTGGCCACGTGTTCCTCGAGCGGGACCAGCTCGTCGAGGAAGCCCAACGCCTCGGTCTCCCCCCGGCCCTGGTCGACGAGGCCATCGACACCTTGGCCGGACGTGGCCTCGTGATCCTCGAAGGGCAGGCCGTCTACCCGCCACCGCTGCATCGAGCGGAGGTCGCCGTCGCCCGGGCGCTCGCCACCCTGGCGCGTCCGCGGTCCGTCCCCAACATCGGGCCCGCGATGGCGAAGGCGACGGCAGAGGTCCCCCTGAGCGAGCGGCAGCGGACGGCCGTCGAGACCTCGCTGGCGGCAGGGCTGACGGTTCTCACGGGCGGCCCTGGGACCGGCAAGACCACCACCGTCCGGGCCATCGTCGCAGCGCAGCAGGCCCTGGGCCGCCGCGTGCTCCTCTGTGCCCCGACGGGCCGCGCGGCCAAACGGCTGTCCGAGGCCACGGGCGCGGCCGCCACGACCATTCATCGAATGCTCGAGTGGAACCCGATGCTCGGCGGCTTCCAGCGCGACGCGCGCCACCCCCTCGACGCCGAGGTCGTCCTGGTGGACGAGGCGTCGATGCTCAACCTGCAGCTCGCCGATTCGCTCCTGGATGCCGTGGCCCCGTCCTCGCGCTTGGTTCTCGTCGGAGATGTGGACCAGCTGCCTCCGGTCGGCCCAGGGCAGGTGCTACGGGAGCTCATCGCCAGCGAGATCGGAGCGCTCGTCCGCCTCGAAGAGGTGTTCCGACAGGCCGCCGAGAGCGCCATCGTCCGAGGCGCGCACGCGATCCTCCGAGGCGATGTGCCCCGCTCGACGCCTCCGGGTCACCAAGGGCCCGGCGACCTCTTCGTCGTCAGGGCCCGCAGCAAGGAGCGTATCCAGCAGCTTCTCGTCGACATGCTGGCCCGAGTCGAAGAGCGCTACGGCATCGATCCGGTCGACGGGGTTCAGGTCCTGACCCCCATGCGCAAGGGTCCCCTTGGAACCGAAGGCCTGAACGAGCTCTTGCAGGCGACGCTCAACCCCCGCGCCGCTCCGAGCCAAAGCGCCGCACTCTTGCCCGGGGACAAGGTCATGCAGCTGCGCAACGACTACGACAAGGACGTCTTCAACGGCGACCTCGGGCGTGTTACGCGCGTCCAGGGCGGCGTGACCTTCGTCGACTTCGACGGCCGCGAGGTCCAGTACAAGGTGGACGAGCTCGACATGCTGACCCTCGCCTACGCCAGCACGATCCACAAAGTCCAAGGGAGCGAGTTCCCCGCGGTCCTCGTCGTCCTCCACGGAGCCCACCACGTACTCCTCTCGCGGGCGCTTTTCTACACGGCGGTCACCCGCGCCAAACGGCTGGCGGTCGTCGTCGGCGACCCGCAAGCCATCGCCCGAGCGGCGCGCAACGCCCTCAGCTACGAGAGCAACGCGCGGCTGGCGCGACGCCTTCGGGAAGCGCATCGCACCCTTCAGAACCCACAGGCCGCCAGCACGCCGTCGTGAAAGGCGGGGCGGAACGCCCGGATCTTCTGGTTGGCACGGCTCGGGTGCACGCGGTTGGTGAGCAGCGCGACGACCACCTCCCGCTCGGGATCGCACCAGAGACTCGTGCCGGTGAACCCGAGGTGCCCAAAGGTGCGCTCGCTCGCCCGGCGGCCGGCGGCCGAATCCGGACCTGACTTCACGTCCCAGCCGAGGCGGTAGCTGCCCCCTCCCCGATCGGCCAACGCCCCCTCGATGGTCGCCGCCGACAGGAACTCGGAGCGCCCTGCCCGGGCGTCGAGCATCTCCACCCCGAAGCGGGCCACGGCCGCGGCGTCGCCGAAAAGGCCCGCGTGCCCCGACACCCCTCCAAGGGCCGCGCAATTCTCGTCATGCACCTCGCCGCGCAGCAGGCGCCCGCGCCACTCGCAACGTTCCGTCGGCGCCGCCCGCCTGGCCAGCGCCTCCCGAGCATCCGGCGACAACGCCGCCGCATAGACCACCCGGTCCCGGATCCCCAACGCCCCCGTCACGTGCTCCGCGAGCGCCTGCGGCAGCCCCCGACCCGCTCGCCCGATGATCTCTCCGGCGAGGATGTACCCGAGGTCGCTGTACTCGCACTGCCCCACGCCGCGCCCTTCGCGCCGCGCCGCCTCGTTGAGCACCCAGCGGCGAGCGGCCGGGCTGCCGGGCTCGTGAGGCACATCCAGGTACAGCCCGCCCCAGGCCGCCAGCCCGCTGCGATGGGACAGGAGCTGCTCGAGGGTCGCGGCCTCGCCGGGTTCGCCCCTCACGTCGGAGAGCGCGGCCCCGACCGTGAGGTCCGGCGCCACGAGGCCTGCCTCGACCATCCGGAGCGCGGTGGTCGCGACAAAGGCCTTGGTGATGGACGCGAGGTCGTAGGGGGTGTCGGGCGCGACCTTGCCGAGCCCAGCGCCGAGGCTGCCCGCCGCCACCGTGTGGTAAGACCAGCGGCCTCGGTCGCGGCGGGCGATGCAGCACGTCGCACCGGGGAAGACGTGGCCGGCGACCCCAGCCCTCAAGAGTCGCTCCGCTTCGCGAAGCACTCGCTCCCTCGTCCCCGCTCCCACCGCTCCTGCTCCCTGTTTAGCGGAGGCGCCCCCCCGGCGTCCACGACAATCGCCGCCGGCTTGCGCCCGGCGGGCCGATGCCCGATGAAGCCCCCGTGAACCGCCGGCCAACCCTGACGGAGAGCCCTCCCATCCGCGCCGTGCTCAAGGCGCAGCCCTCGGACTTCGAGGTCGAAGAGGTCGCGAAGATCGAGCCGTCCGGGTCGGGCGAGCACTGCTGGTGCTGGATCGAGAAGCGCGATCTGACGACCCCCGAGGCGGCTCGCCGAATCGCACGCGCTCTGGGCGTCGACCCACGCAGCGTCGGCTGGGCTGGGCTCAAGGACCGGCACGCGGTGACCCGCCAGTGGCTCAGCCTCCCGGCCACGGAGCCCGCCCGAGCCATCGCCGTCGACCTCGACGGCCTGCGGGTCCTTCAGGCGCGAAGACATCCGCGCAAGCTCCGATCAGGAGCCCTCGCCGGCAACCGCTTTACGCTGCTGCTACGCGAGGTCGACCGCGCCCACGTGGCGTTGCTGCGCACGCTCCTCGAAGAGCTCGTCCGCCGCGG
>JALVDI010000196.1 GCA_027009115.1 Polyangiaceae bacterium
CTCCATCCGGTCGAAGACGCGCTCCACGAGCTGTCCGAGCTTCCGTTCGAGCGTGGCCACGAACTCGCGGCGCAGCTCCGGGTCTCCCGGCATGGGCTCGGCGACGACGATGTTCGTCTTCTGGATCGGCGCGCGAGCGTTCCGCGCGATGCCGAGGCCTTTGTAGGCCCGCTGGGCCCGCATCCACAACGCCAGCGCAGCGATCTGGGCGCAGCGTGCGTCGATGTCGATGCCGTGGAGGTTGTGGCGAAGGATGAGGCCCGGCATGGCGGCGCGCAGGGAGTCGATGTCGGGGTAGTCCTGGCGGAGCGCATGGCCCGTGACCTCGGAGGCCGGCGATGCCTCGTCGCCCCAGGCCTCCTCGTAGACCGTGAGCAGCAGGTCGAAGGTGTAGAGCAGGAAGTGCCCGGAGCCGCAGGCCGGGTCGAGGATCTTGAGGTCGCGCGGATCCTTCTTGGCGCGAAACGGGACGTAGACGGGCCGCTTGAGGAGCTCCTCCTGGCTCAAGTTGTCGTCTTCCGTCTCGGCGTCAGGTGGTGCCTCCTCCCCCTCACCGAGGAATACCTCGTTGGGACGGCGAACGAGATAGTCGAGGTCGCGCAGGCGCGTATCGCCCTGGCGCATCTCATACCAGATGCGGCCAAGCGTGTTGTCGGTCAGGAATTGGACCACGTAGCGAGGCGTGAAGAACTGGTTGCGGACGGCCAGCTCGCGGCTGTTGCGGGGCGCCTGGGACTCGGCCCGCATCTGGCGCCGCTCCTCGTCGCTGTTGAAGTACTGGTAGACCCAGCCGATGGTCTCGTCCTCGCCCCAAACCGAGGCCAGCTCGGGTGCGTTGAGGATGCCCAGCAGGTCGAGCAGGGCCTGGCGGCGCGGCCAGAGCAGGCTGGCCGGGTCGCGGCGGTCAAAGAGGACCCGGACCTCACGGCCGATCTCGTCGAAGAGGCTCTCGATGTAGAGGCGGTAGCCGTGGTCGGGGAGCTGGACCAGGCCTGGGGCGAGGCCGGTGAACTCCTTGAACCCGCTCGACTCCTCGCCGCGGGAGATGCACTCCTGCACGAGACCGCGCGCCTCCAGCATCTTGAGCGCGACAAAGCGGTTGAGCGTCGTGAAGGCTGCTTCGCGCAGATAGGCGGCGACCGCGTCGCCCTTGTGGCCCCCGGCGCGCAGGTGCTCCACCGCGGCGACGAGCTTCGTTCGGACGAGTCGCTGGCGTGCATCGAGGTGCCCACCGGGAGCCTCAGCGATGGTGCCATCGAGCCGGATGTCGAAGATCCCTTCGAGCTGCTCGGCATACTCCCGCTCGAGCAGGGCCCTGGCGTCCTGCGTCGCTCGCTGAATACGGTTTCGAGTCTCGCGGTCCATCAGCACTGTCCCAGGCGCAGGCTCCTCGCGGCGTCGCCGCGCGTGTATGCGTGCGCGCCCATAGGCCGCACGTGTGGATTCGCCACACCCTGTTCCTCAAGAGCAGGGCTTCGACTATGGGATGCAACGAACCAGTGCCCGCCCATAGCTATGAGCTCGTTCATATCTCCTATGTGCGCGCACATAGAGTCGTTCATAGCTCCGGTCCGGCTTCGTACCGTGCCCATCGTCTCTCCCCGATCTTCTTCAGCACCCGCCGTCCAACCAGCTTCTTGAGCAGGCGGCTAGCCTGGGGACCACTGAGGCGGCAGAGGTTCATGACGTCCTGCCGCCGAATGACGCCGTGCTCCCGTACATAGCGTTTCACCATCTCTTCTTGCTGAATAGGCTCGAAGCCTGCTTGGCGAACGAAGCCTCCCGGCCTCCCCATGCGGCGGTAGACCCTCGGACTGAGGGTGTAGGTCCGCCCCTTCTTGACCCCATGGGCCGTCACCAGCCCTGCCTCGACCAACGACTCCAGGACGGCCCGCGCCGCCGCTACGTCCTTCTGGATCATCCGCGCGACGTTCGGAGCGTCCACCCTCCGCTCTCGCCGCAACAGATCGAGTACGAGGAGCGTATCGATGGGAAGCCTCGCGCCGCGACGGTTCTCCTCGGTCAAGACCAACTCGACGAAATCGAGGTCCGCTTCTGCGCAGCTCATCTCGAGAACCACCGTGTCGGCGGTCGACCGCGCGTAGCTGGGTGCGGGGCGCCCGTAGGCTAGGAGCCCGCGGTAGATGAGGTCCACGCCGCGTCCGGTCCGCTCGGCGAGCCCGATGCGCTTGAACGCATCCGCGAGCAGTGGGTTGCGCGGCCTGGGCTCGACGACCAGGATGTTGTCCTGCGTCACCCCGTCGACGAAGCCGCCCGGGTTGCTGACCACGAGCTGGTCTCCCTGGAGCCGGATGTGCACCGCACCGAGACGGGTGTAGTCTCGATGGACAATCGCGTTGACGACGGCCTCTCGCCAGGCTCTCCGGTCGATGTTCGGGACGCCCACCCGGAACAGACCCACCTGGACCTCGCGCTCGACGATGCGCGCGGCGACGTATCCATCGAGCTTCTCGAAGAGCCGGATCAGCGGCAACCGGAGGAAATCGTTGACCCGCACCTCTTCCTGCTCGAGGACCTGAAACGCAACCTCGTGGGTGGGCAGGTGCTCGCGGATCGCACTCTCCTTGCCGACGAGGAGGAGGCCCGCCACCGTCGGAATGCGGCGCCCCCCCTCCGTGCGGACAAGACCGAGAGCGCCGTCCAACTCTTCATCGGCGAGATCGATCAGCGAGCGATCCCCGCCGTGGCGCTCGATGGCCTGCCTCAGGCGATCGCGCTCGACGGGGTCCAGATCCCGCTCGGTGGCGCCCGCCACCGGCAGCGCGGAGTAGTCGAGGCGACGCAGGTCGGACTCGCGGGTGGCGATCTCCCCGGGGAGCATCGGCACGCACGCGGGCCGGCCGTCGGCCAGGAGCCGGCGCCGTTGTAAGGTGCCGTCGGACGATGCGACAACCCGGTCCGATCGGGGTACCTCGATACGTCCGACCGTCTTGCCCTCGACCTCCAGCAGCTCGCAGCGTACCGACAGGGGTGGCGATGTTCGGTTCGCGATGAGGGCGGCCAGCCCAGTCGTGCTCTGGTGGGCTCGATGGAGGCCCGTCACCGTTCCGTCGTCTTCGACGCCCAGGTAGATCTCGCCGCCCTCGGTGTTGGCCAGGCAAACCGCCGTCAGAACCAAGTCCCGGTCCGGGAGCTTCTTCCGGTCGCTCTTGAACTCGACGGTCAGGCTTTCGTGCTGTGGGATCTGGCGCCTCATTGCACCAGCACCTTCTTGCCGGCGGCGATGAGCCCCAGGCACTCCTCACGCAGGCCGGCGAGCGCCTGGTCGAGCTGCTCCTCGGTCTCGATGCCGCCGCTGAAGTAGCTCGATGCGGTGACCCGCTCGATGCGCGCGCCGTCGATGATCCGCAGCATCTCCTCCACGGCCTTGGCGAGGATCGCCGGGCAGGCATCCCGCTGCTCTCGGAGCATGGGAATGGAGATGCCGCCCACGTTGTCTATCGCCAGCCGCGCAGCCAGGGGGCCCTCGACGTGCTTCTGCTGGTCCTCGTCGAGCTGCGCCCACCCGGGCGTGCCGTGCAGCTTGGCGATGGCCCCCTCGTAGGCGGCAGCGCGCGCAGCCACCGCCTCGGCATGACGGCGGTCGTACTCGTCGGTGATCGCCCGCGCGTGCTGGTCGATGGCGGCGAACTCCTTGAAAAAGGTCTCGCGCTGCAGGAGATCGGCGAGCTTGTCGGCGTGCTCGCGAATCTCGCCCTCGAGGTCGCTCTCCTGCTTCAGGAAGCTCCAGTGTTTCTCGAGTGCCTGACGGGCGCGGGCCACGTCCTGAAGCCTCGGTGGAGTCAGGGCGCTCGCCAGCTCGGCGCCACGCTTGATGGCCTCCTTGAGCTCGCTCCACGCGGTGTTGAACGTGAGGATGACGTGATCCTCCTTGCCGGTGCGGATCGAGCGCATCTGGTCGAGGGCGCTGCGCAGGACATCCGCCCCCGGAAGACCGTGCTGCACGAGCGTCGTGTGAACCTCGTGCAACTCTTCCTCGTGACGCGAGACCTCCTCGCGGATGGCCGTGGCCACGACGCCCTGCTCCAGCTCGGAGATGTCATGGCCG
>JALVDI010000197.1 GCA_027009115.1 Polyangiaceae bacterium
TCTCGAAAGGGCGCTGGGACGGCTGGCGGGCAGCGCCCTCCTGCTTGATGGCTCCGCAGCCGAGCGCCGCACCCGCGTCGATGCGATCGGTGACGCGCTGCTTCGGGTCGCCGCGCTCATCCACGACTGGCGCGCCGAGATCGCCTCGGTGGAGCTCCGCCCTCTCCTGATCCTCCTCAGTGGCGAAGTGGAGGTCCGCGAAGCCTACGTCACGGTGACGGATGCCTTCCAGCGCTCCTTGGAGAGCCTCGCGGCCGGCGGCTGACGCAGCCGTCGTCGAGCAGCCGTCGTCGAGAGGTCTGTCGCGAGGGCGCCCCGCGACTGGGACGAGGGCCTCCTTTCGGCGGGACTTGCACCCGCAAGACAGCGCCCATGCTGGGCGCACCAGCGAAAAGAGCGCACCCGAAGGTGCGCTCCTTGCTCGCCGCACGAGGGTGTCACTCGGCGGGCTGCTGCCCCGGAGGCTGGAGGCCCCGCTGGTGCGTCACGCCCTCCTCGGCGACGCCGCCCCCAAAGGGTGGCAGCCCCGCTGCAAATGCAATTCCGAAATAGAGCAACCCCACACCCCCAACGACGATGGCAACTTTGACAACCGGGCTCGCGTCATCCCAGAACGACATGCAGAGGCCTCCTTCCGGGCCAGGTGATCCAGCCCACCACGAGCGCGAGGGTAAGAAGTGCGCCGCGTCGGAGTCAAGAACTCCCTCCCTCAAGGAGCAGAGAGGCACCGAGCGAGCTCGACGGCCGCGAGCATCCCCTCGCTCGAAACCAGCCCAGCGGCGGCCGCGTCGTAGGCCACCCCGTGATCGACGCTCGTTCGGATGAAAGGCAGGCCCCAGGTTACGTTCACGGCACAACCCCAGTCGAGGAGCTTGCTCGCGATCGTGGCCTGGTCGTGAATCATGGCGACGACTCCGTCGGCGCGACCCTCGGCAGCGGCGCGGAAGGCGGTCTCCGCCGGAATCGGGCCGTGCACCTCCGCTTCGAGGTCGCCCAGATCCCTCAACCCAGGAGCGATCGCCTCGATCTCTTCGCGACCGAAGAGGCCACCCTCCCCTGCGTGTGGATTCAGGCCCGTGACCCGTATCCGCGGACGCTCGATGCCCAAACGACGCGTCGCCTCGACCAAGTGTGCCACCGTGCGGCGGACGAGGGGCGGCGCGAGGACCTCCGCTGCATCGCGCACCGCCAGGTGGGTGGTCACCAGGCCGACCCGGAGGCGCGGCCCGAGGAAGAGCATCGTGACGTCTGCCGCGCCCAGCCCCACCCGCTCGGCGAGCCGCTCCGTCTGACCGACGAAGGCCGCGCCGCCGCTCACGATGGCCTCCTTGCTGGTCGGGCCCGTGACGAGGGCTCGCGAACGACCGGCCTGCACGTCGTCGATCGCGGCGTCGAGAGCGGCGAGCTGCGCTCGGCCACCTTCCGGCGTCGGCGCGCGGGCGGCGATGACCGCTGCGGGCCATCGGACGACGTCCACGAGCTCGACGTCGCCGGGCGCCCGTGCCCGCGGCACCGGCAGGATGCCTCGCGCCTCAAGGGTCGATGCCAACCAGGTGGCGTCTCCAAAGACGCGGAAGCATTCGTCACGGCGACGAGCGACCACTTCGACCGCCACGGTCGGGCCGACGCCGGCAGGGTCTCCGACGGAGAGCGCCAGCGGCCTCACGGCGCCCTCATCTTGTAACCCACCCCGCGCACCGTCTCGAGAGGTGCGACGCCGTGGCCGAGTTTCATTCGCAGCCGGCGCACGTGGATGTCCACCGTGCGGCTGCTGCCGTAGTAGTCGACCCCCCAGACGCGATCGAGGAGTTGCTGCCGTGAGTACACACGGCCGCGGTTCTGACAGAGGAAGCGGAGCAGCGCGAACTCCTGGTGGGTGAGCGAGACGGGGCGGCCGTCGACGGTCACCTCGTGCGCGGCGAGGTCCACGCAGAGCGGCCCAATCTTGATGCGCTCGTCGGCGCTGAACTCGCTGGTGCGCCACTCGGCGCGCCGCACACGAAGATAGAGCTCCGCCGGGACGTAGGGCACGAGCACGAAATCATCGAAGCGGTCGCTCGCACCGAGCCGAGAGAGACCCGCGACGCTCACGCCAATGAGCACTGGGACCTCCGTCAGCACGCTCGACGCTCGGAGCCGGGTCAACGCAGCGCGGCCGGCGTCCACTTCGTCGACGGCCTCAACGAGCACCGCCGTGGGAGGCTCGCGCCGCAAATCGAGCGCGTCGAGGGGGCTCCAGAGGTCGGCCGCCTGGACGCGACAGCCGAGCTGGGAGAGCACGTCGACCGCGCCTCCTTGCCGCTCGTGGAGCGCCTCGGGACCGATGACCAGAATCCACATGCGACGGAGGCACCTTATGCGAGCGACAGAAGATGGCCAGTCGACTTGACCCGCGGCGGCCGCCGTGGCTAACGTCGGCCGCGCGGTCCGCAAGCCGCGCCCATCGGATCGTGAGCACCAAACGCTGGCGAATGGTCATCTCGGATCTCGGGGGGGACACGGTCCACCACGAGATCACCGTAGAGGCCGAGAACTGGATGACCGCCCTTCGGGTAGCGCGGAGCCAGATCGGCGAGGACGGGGGGGTCCCGACGGGGTCGAGCTGCGCGGTGGCCCCCGACGGCAAAGTGACCCTCCTGGACCCGATCGAGCGGCGGCGCTTCGTCCTGAGCGTGGACACCTCCCAGTCGTTCCAGCCCTCCCCTCCCAAGGGGCCCCGAGTCCCCGTGGACGAGGTGCCGCGGCCGAAGAGCGCGCCGCCGCCGGCGGGAGCAGCGGACGCGTCGGCGAAACCCGCCCGCTCCTCCAAGACGATCGCCTACATCCCGCCCGAAGAGCTCCCGCCCCCTGCCCACGACGCCTCCGAGCGCGCGCCCGCCTCCAAGCCCGCCCGCTCCTCCAAGACGATCGCCTACATCCCGCCCGAAGAGCTCCCCGGACCTCCGAAGGCCGCGGCCCCAGAGCCTTCCCAA
>JALVDI010000198.1 GCA_027009115.1 Polyangiaceae bacterium
ACGGTCAGGACGGTCAGGAAGGTCAGGAAGGTCAGGAAGGTCAGGAAGGTCAGGAAGGTCAGGAAGGTCAGGAAGGTCAGGAAGCGGAGCGCTCTGACGCTTTGCCCGCGCTTCCGACAGCGGCACGTCAGGGCCGAGGGCTCACCGTCGCCGTGTGGGTCGTCGGGCTGTTGGCCCTCGGGGCTCTTTACGCCCTCGGCGCCTACGCGACGACCGTACGCTGATCCTCAAGCTGATCCTCAAAAGGGGTGGCGCACCGAGAGGTAGAACTGGGGGCGGTAGTCCTCCAAGGCGCTCAGGCCCACATCGAAACGAAGCAGGAACGCCTGGCCCCAGTACACGCCCACCAGCGCACCGAAGCTCGGCAGCACCCGCGCGACGTCTCCGCCCCAGTCGTCATAGTCCACACCGATCCAGCCCACGTCCCCGAAGACACCCAGCAGCCCTTGGAACTCGCCGTCTCGTCCGAAGAAGGCCCAGCGCAGCTCCGCCTGGCCGATCACCTTGATGCGACCGAGGTAGCGCCGCGCGCGGATACCGCGGCCGATGGTCTGACCCCCGAACGCGATGTCGTTCCAGAAGCCGCCGAGCGAGCCCATGATCGTCGTGGGAGGATCACCCACGAGGAGGTCGGCGATGGCCCGGGTGGCCAACACCAGGCGGCGGTTCTTCGTCAACGGTAGGTAGCCGGCAGCCACCAGGCTCAGCCCCGCATAGGTCCACTCGCTGCCGACCGCCCGTCCCGCTCCGCGCAGCGTCGCGGCGAGCACGTAGCCATGGGAAGGTCGGCGTTCGTGGTCGCGTCGGTCGGCCACCACTCCGAGGCGCAGCTCGCTCAAGAAACCCTCCTCGCCGTCCGGGTAGTCGCGCGCGTAGAGGCTTCCGGGGAAAGGCCCGCGCGCGCCCACGTAGCCGCTGATGCCGTAGTTGCCCTCCCAGGTCAGCGTCACCTCGGGGGCGCTCTGGGTCGGACGCCAGCGCAGCCCGAGGCGAGCGGCGGGCCGCATGACCCGGAAACGGTAGTAGTTCGCCACGAAGCGGCGGTAGCCGTCGTCGCCTGGGGCCAGCCCCTGCATCGCCGCAGCTTCCCGCGCAAGCGCCGGGTTGCAGCTCACTTCGTTGCCCAGACCGCAGTAGTGCCCGACCTCCGTCGCAGTGAAGGACAGCGCGGTCTCGAGCCGAAGAGGCTTCCCGAACAGGCCGACGCGTTCGTAGACGAGCTCGTAGAACTGCACGAGCTTCGTCGTCACCAGGGCGATGAGCTGCACCTTGTCGCGAAAGGGTTCGTACCCCGGGTCGTAGTGAAAGAGCATGCCGAGCAACGCGCCGGCGAACCCGATGTCGCTGCTGTATCCGGCCAAAGGGATGAGGAACCATTCGTAGGGTTCTCGTCCGCCGCCGTCCGCGAGAGGGACTGCCGGCAGTCCTTCGCCCGTCCCCCAGCGAAGCCACCAGTCGGACGGACGTGCGGCCCCGTCCTCATCCGCGTCCGGTTGCGCACCGTCCTCGCGAGCCGTCGCAAGCTCCGGCGGTGCTTCCTCCTCGGGTTCGGCAGAGGTCTCGCCGCAGAGCGGGCAGGTGCCGGTCCCCTCGCCAGGAACCTCGGGGGCCGGAGCGTTCTGCGGAGACCGGTCGTCTCGAGGCTGTGCCCAGAGCGTGCCGGTCAGCGTCAGCACCACGCCCGCGCTCACCAGAGGGAGCCGCCTCACCATGGCCGCGCAGCCTAGTGCGTGATTCATTGCGGTAGAAGCCAATCCACGCATGGGCCACACCGCAGGCTTCCCGTGAGCTGATCCTGTACCCTCGGGCGCATGCATAGGTTGATCGCAGCCACGGTCGTCTTCTTCGTCAGCGGGACGGCCCTGGCGCACATGGAGCTTCTCGACCCTCCGCAGAGGACGAGCCGGCGGGCGATCAAGGCCGGCCCCTGCGGGCTCGAGGGGAGCACCCGGGGCGATAGGGTGACGGTCTTCCGGCCCGGCGAGACCATCGAGGTTCGGTTCGACGAGTACATCGACCATCCGGGCCACTACCGCGTGGCCTTCGACGATGACGGGCAGGACTTCGAGCCGCCCATCTGCGTCACCAACTGCGACGACAACCGCCAGCCGGCGCCGACTTGGGCGCCGGACACGACCGGGCTCGTCCTTCTCGACCAGATCGCCGATCGCCGCGGTGGAGGCGAGTATCGTGTCGAGGTCACCTTGCCGGACATCGAATGCGAGCGCTGCACGTTGCAGGTCATCCAGGTCATGTACGACAAGCGCCCGTACACGATGGATGGAGACGACGTGTACTACACCTGCGCCGATCTCGCGCTGCGATCCGGCGCCGGTACGGATGCGGGAGGCGTCCCCGACGGTGGCGCGTCTGGGGTCGATGCCGGTGTTTCCCCGGACGCGAGCTCCCTCCCCGATGCTTCCGGGGACGCCTCGACGACGTCGGGTGGCGGCGGATGCGACGCCGGCGGGGCGACGGGAGGGGCGTTGTGGATGCTCAGCCTCGTAGCGATTCGACGACGCGTAGGAAGTTGAGGCCCAGGATCTTCTGGATCCGTTCGGGGCTCCACCGGCGATCGAGCATCTCCTGGACGAGCCGTGGCAACGCCCAAGGGGTCGCGAGGTCCGCAGGCGGCGTGATGGCCCCGTCGTAGTCCGTGCCCAGGCACGGGACGTCGTCGCCGACGACGTCGCAGATGTGCGCGAGGTGGTCGACGACGGTAGCGGCGGTTGCCTCGCGGTCGGTGAGGAAGTCGTCCTGGAGCATGACCCCGACGCAGCCGCCGGTGTTCGCTACCACGCGAAGTTGCTCGTCGGTGACGTTCCGCCAGTGCTCGTACACGCCGGCGACGCCCGTGTGGGTGACCATCAGCGGCTGCGACGGGTCGTGGACGGCGGCTACTTCGAAGAAGGCCCGGCGGCTGATGTGCGCCAGGTCCACGAAGATCTTGGCCGCGTTGAGCCGTTGGATGAACTCGCGCCCCCGGTCGGTCAGGCCGTCCCATCGCGTCAGCCGACGCGGAAGCGGGGTGCTGGTCTGTCCGAGCGATGACGTCGTCAGGTGGACGACCGTGCACCGGAGGATGTCGCCGGGGGGGATGCGCTCGATGTCCGACAGGTCGTAGTCGAGGCAGTTGCCACCTTGGATGCCCAGGAACGCACCGTGTCGTCCGCTGTCGCGGGCCTGTTCGTACTCTGCCCGGTTCCGTACGAGCGCGATGTCTCCTGCCCCGGACGCCAGGATCGACTTGAGGTGCGCCAGGTTCTCGAAGAAGGCGTCGCGCCGCCAGCGTGCTGGCTTGAACGGGTTGGTCGTGATGACCCAGATGGCGCCGGTCAGCCCAGCTTCGAGCGCGCGTGGGAAGTCCACCTGCGAGTAGAAGCGGCGGCCGAAGAGGCCGAGCCCGTGCTTGCGGTGCAGGTCGTAGCCGAAGATTCGGGTCCAAATGAACGAGTCGATGTGCAGGTCGATGACCTCCGACGCGGCGTAGAGCGCCGTCGCCTCGCCAGACACCCCGAGGGCGTCAGCCCAGGCCTCCGGATCGTCCCGCCACCTTCGGTACGCGATGCTGGCTGCGCCCGCCATCGACGGTCGGGCTTCGCTTCCATCCTTCATGCGTCGCCTTCCAGCCGGACGTCCACCTTGCCGCGCGAGTCGGGGAACACGTCGAGGGCGTCTTTCACGACCGGGTGGCCGAGGGCCGCCCGTCGCTTCGCGGCGGTTTCGGCTTCTCGGCGGGTCGCCTCGACGGCGGCGACCGTTCGCCGCTCCTTCCCCTCGGCGTCGAAGCGGATCTCGATCGAGGGCCGGACCGAGAAGCGGGCTTCGGCAGCGTCCGCGATGGCGTCGAGGGAAGCAGGGCTCTCGGCCTGGCGGCCGTAGAAGGAGCCCTCCTGGAACGAGAGCACGATCCGCTCGGGGCCCACGACCCGCGGGACCCCGTGCTCGAGCACCGCCGCCAGCGCCGGTTTGCTCTCGCGCAGGATCTTCACGATGGTCTCCCATTCGAGGAGCGCCGCGCGTCGGATCGGGGCGCCCTGTCCGCGCTCCCTC
>JALVDI010000199.1 GCA_027009115.1 Polyangiaceae bacterium
GCCGCCAGGGTCACAAGCCATCATCACGCTCGCGGCCACGAGAAGAGAGAGTGCCGGCGCCGTGCTTCCACGCTTGTTCATACCCCCTTGTCGAACCACCGCCTTGCGAGTTGCGAAGCGGGTGCGACTGGCCGCGGGTCCTCGGAGCCTGCCGACGGGATGGACGGCGAGCTCGTCGAACTCGTCGACGACGAGAGCGCTGACGGCAGGACAGGCTCAGCGCCGGTCCGCAGGGCGGCGCCGACGCCGAGCCCTCCACGCCGCCAGGACCAGAAGCGGCCAGGCACCTGCGCCCACTGGCCGCCCGGGCGTCGTGCATCCGCAGCCCATGTCACCCCCACCCTCGCCTCCAGCGTCAACGGAGCCGTCCTCGCCGCTGGGTCCTGCATCGCCGGACGCGCCCGCGTCCGCCGCGCCCGCGTCCACCACGCCCGCGTCCAACGGAGGCGGGGCGTCGATCCACTCGTAGGCGCCGATGTCGACGGCCGCGCCGAAGGGCCGCGGCACCCCGTCCCGGTCCGTCGCCGGCGCCATGTCGGCGCTGCCGCTGTCCACCGGTGCGGCTCCCCTCCGGAGGTGGAGGTCCCACGGAGCGCTCGGCCCCACGAAAAAGGCAGAAGGATCGTCGATGATCAGGTTGTGGTCCTCGAGAACGCCGCGGCCTTCGTTCGCGATGGCCGTCGCGAGGTTGTTGCGGACGAGGTTGCCGCGGCCTTCGGTCCCGTCCTTGTGGGGGGCGATCTTGATCCAGGGCGGCCCCGGGCGGTCGCCGTTGATGTCCATGACCGTGTTGTTGACGATGCGTGAACCGCGGGCGCCGAGGAGAGTGATGCCGTGCCAGTGGTCGACGAGGATCACGTTGTTCTCGACGACCCAGTCGGTGAAGTACCCGTCGAAGCAGCCAATGCCCTGGAGCGGTCCCGCCAAGGGCTGCGTTGGATCCTCGCGGTTGACGATCATGTTGCCGCGGAGCGTCATGCGGCGCACCTCGCCGCTGCCGACGCCGTCCGGGCCCACCGACCAGCTCTGAAAGCCGTCGTCGTGGTTGTCGTCGACGTCGTAACAGTTGGCGACGTAGTTGCCCTCGAAGAGGCCGTCGTCGCCCAGGCCGCGCATCCCGTCCCCACTGAAGTTGCGGATCGAGTTGTGGAGCACACGAGCTCTCTCGCCGCTCATGCTGATGCCGAAGCGAACGTTCGTCAGGGTGTTGCGCTGCGCCGTGATGTCGTCGCCATCCGAGACGATTCCGTCGACGGCGAGGGCCACCCAATCGCTGGCGCTCCAGCCGGAGCTGTCGTCGACGCTGAAGATCTGGCAGTCCTCGATGAGGATGTCGGAGGTCGGTCCCTGAAAGCCGTGGGCATCGAACTCGACGGCGGTCCGCCGTTCGTCGCTCGGAGCGTACGAGGGGCTCACCGAGAGGCCGCGGAGCACCCATCCGCTCGCAGCCCGCAGAAAAACGTGGCTCAGCTTTGGGGTGGCCCCCGGCGCCGCGGCGACGGTGATGGGAGCGGCGTTGTAAGCCCCGGTGAGATCGAGGGCGCCGTGGAAACCGCTGAGCAGCCAGAGGGTGTCTCCCGGCTGCACAGGGGCGCCCGGGTTGACGGGTGCGAGGGTCGCACCGTCCGCGTAGGGCAGCGAGCTCCAGTGGCGCGTCTCGATCAGGCCGCTGTCGACCACCTCCTGCAGAGTCCGCCATGGCGCGGCGCGGCTGCCGTCGCCGCTGGGGCTCCCAGCGACCGGATCGATGTAGAAGTCCCGGGCCAGGGCGGGCTGGGGAAGCATCGATTGCGAGAGCCAAAGGAGCAGTGAGCCGGCGAACGTCCAGGCAACAGAGCGCATGCGACCAGGCTATCGACAACTGTCGGCGGGGAACAGCGAGGGCGCCGGCCTCGATCGCCAGAACCCTGACGCGGTGTTGGCGGGCCGACGATCCTGGAGCCAAAGCCGGCGAAAAAGCGCGGGATTCGCAGTGGCACGGGGCGTGCTCTCCATCGACCCGCGATGGCCGACAAGGAAGAAAAGCCCAAAGGCGACGAGGCAGCCGAGGCTCCGCCAAAGAAATCGAAGCTCCTGCTCATCATCGCCCTGGTGAACCTGCTCGCGGTCGGCGGAATGGGCGCCTACTTGGTGCTCTTCCAGGCGCCGGCTGCGGCGGCGGCTCCTGCGGCGCCCGCCGCGCCTGCGCCGATGCCCGCGACGAGCTACGGCCCACTGGTCGAGATGACGCCGCTGGTGGCGAACCTCAACGACGAGCGCATCGGCCGCTACATCCGCGTGACGCTCCACCTCGAGGTTCCGGACGAAGAGACGAAAACGAAGGTCGAAGAGGCGATCATCCCCATCCGCAACCGCCTGGTGATCTTCTTCTCGGAGCTCACGACCGAGCAAGCCAACGCCTCCGGCGCTCGCGAGCGGATCCGCGGAGAGCTCGTCGAGGCCATCAACGAGGTGCTCGGCGCCCCCCTCGTGCGCCGGGTCTTCTACACGGACTTCGTGGTCCAATGAGCGGAGGTCGACGGTGAAGGGCGATCGCGACGCGCTGCTCTCCGCGGAAGAGACCGATGCGTTGCTCAGCGCGATGCAGGAGAGCGAGCGCTCGGCCCCCGTCGAGCCCATCGATCTCGGAAGCCCCGAGCGCCGGGTGCGCGGCAAGCTCCTGCAGGCGGACCGGACCTCGGAGGCCCTCGCCCACGCCCTCGGGCGCGCGATGCTGCGGCACACCGAAACCTTGTCACGGGTCGAGGTCGCGCCGGCGGAGATCATTCCCTTCGGCACCCTCGTCTCGTCGCTCCTGCCCACCTGGTCCATCGCGCGTCTGGAGACCGACGACGGTGCGTTCGCGCTGGCGATCGCCGACGACGTCCTGACGAGCTTCATCCTCGACCGCCGCCTCGGCGCCCCCCTCGCGAGCTTCGAAGCCGCGGGGGAAGATCGTCTGACCCGAGCCGAGCTCAGCCCCGTCGACCGCCGAGTGCTCGGGCCTGTCTTCGTAGACGTGGCGCGATCCGTCGCCGACCTCGGGGTGGGCGAACCCGACGCCCTGCGGCTGCTCGACGTGCTGCCCAACGCCCACGCGCTCCCCCCGACCCCGGAGCTCGAGCCGCTGCTGATGATGAGCTTCACGATCCAACCCGGCAGCGCCGCAGCAGGACATCTGCGCGTCGTCCTCGACGCCTCCGCGGCCCGCCGCTTGCTCCCCGCGCAGCTGGAGGAACCGCGGCAGGTGTCCGACGCGGAGCGCGCGCTCATCCGGGAGCGTGTGATGGAGGCCGACGTCGAGGTCGTCGCGGTGCTCGGGGAGGCGCTGAGCACGATCGGGGACGTGCTCGCCCTGGACGTAGGCGATGTCGTCCGACTCGACGCGGCCCCCCACAGCCCCGTCATGCTGCGCACGGACGACCGCGTCGCGTTCTACGGCAAACCCTGCGTTCACCACGGAAACCTGGCCGTGCGCGTGACCCAGGTCTGCAGCGCCACCGAAGGAAGAACCCATGACCGATAGCCTCGCCCCAAGCGCCACGAGCGAAGCTCCGCCGGCGCAGTCGAATCCTCCTCGCGATCTGCCTGGGCCCGCGGCCTCCGTAAAGCCACGGGCAGCCGGCGATCACGATGCGCACCCGAGCGCTCCGCCGAGCAACCCGGGGCCGAGCGTCGCCCCAGCCAAGGCGAAGGCTCACCCGGCAAGCGAAAGCCTTGACCGTGTCCTCTCCATCGCGCTCACGGTCCACGTCGAGCTGGGGCGCAGGAAGATCCGCGTCGGCGAGCTGCTGCGCATGGGCGTGGGGCAGATCGTCGAGCTGGACGCCGCCGCGGGCGCGCCGCTGTCCATCTACGCGAACAACACGCTGATCGCCGAAGGCGAGGCGGTCGTGATTGGCGACCGCTACGGAATTCGCATCACCGACATCGTCTCTCCCACCGAGCGGGTGGAACGGCTCGGTGGCGGAAAGGGAGGATCCTGATGAAGGAGCGTATTCGATTGGCGACCCTCGTCGCCGCTTCCGCACTGGCGACGAGCGCATCGGCAGACGCGGCGCTGCTCAC
>JALVDI010000200.1 GCA_027009115.1 Polyangiaceae bacterium
GCTTTCGAGGCGCGCTCTCTCGGCGGCGGCTTCCCGGGAGATGTCGAAGAACGCGATCACGACGTGACTGATGTCCTCACCGGCAAAGACCGGATGCGCATAAGCGCGGACACTCACCTTCTCGTTATCGCGGCGATGGATGACGAGGTCGTCCACCATCACCGTGCGACGCTCGGCGAGCGCGCGTACGAAGGGCATCCGGTCCTCCGGGTAGAACGATCCGTCGCGTCGGTGGATCTCGTAGGGCTTCGCGTATTGGCCGCGCGCGACGTCCGCCAAGCCGGGCAAGCCCATGATCTCGCGGAACTTGCTGTTGGCGTAGACGAACTCGCCACCGGGGGCGCGGGCGATCCAGACGCCGACGGGGAGGCTGTCACCGAGGCCCGCGACGATCTCGGCGTCCGTCAGCATCGTCACGATCGTACCAGGATCAGTGGCCGCGGCGACAGGGCCCGCGCCCAGGGCTCCGGCGGCGATAGCAAAGGAAGTCGTCGTAGGCTTCGGGGTCGCTCGTATCCGGTTCAGCGAGCTGCACGCAACGCTTGGAGGTGGCTCGGTCGCAGGGAGGTGCGTCGACTCCATCGCGGCAGAAGACGCCCTCGACGCGCTCGCCGCACAGCGTCGAGCCCACCGTCCAGAGCGTTTGTGGGGGCTCCGAGCAGAGCGGCACGCCGCCGACGAGCGGGCAGTCGCCCACCGTCAGGACATCGTCGGCGACCGGTCGATCCCATTCGAAGTGCCCCAGCACCGGGTGATGGTCGCTGAGATCGGCGAGCACCGGCCCACTCCGCACACCGAGCAGAGCCGATCCTCGGGTGACGGGATGCACCGCGCGAGCCAACCGTGTCTCCAGCGCACTGTAGACCGGGCGGCGGTAGTCCTCGGTAGCCAGCACATAGTCGAGGTGTTCCGGAGCCTCGCTCTGCGCGTAGGTGTTGTGCTGTCCCCAGCTCGGTGGACCGCGCATCGCGCCAGGAGCGTAGGCCCGCAGTGTGGTGAGGGCGCCGCCGAGCTCCTCGGGAGTGAGGTTCAGGTCGCCGGCGACCACGACCGGTCCAGGGTGCGCGGCCTGGTCGACGGTCTCGTCGATGAAGGCGCGGACCACTTCGAGCTGGCGTGCGCGGACAGTTCGAGGATCGTCGCGTCCGACGGCGGGGCTCTGGTTCTGCAGGTGGGTGCCGAAGACATGCACGTAGCGGCTCGGCCCCAGTCGGAATCGCGCGTACTGCACACCTTTGGCGGCGCAGCAGTCCTCTCCGGCGCAGAGGGGGCCGAAGAGGCGCTCGTCCACGTGGTCGAGGGGTCCCCGCCCAAAGACGACGACGCCTCCGTCCAGGCCCATCCGCACCCCTAGCTCCACAGGGCCGAAGCGACGGCGGCATTGGGGGGTCTGGCTGCCGCCGAGGACCGGCGTGGCGTGGTAGCCCGCGGCGGTCATGGCCGCGACGAGGGTCTCGCGCGCGGCGTGGTCGAAGAGCTCACTGAGCACCACCACGTCGTACCCGCCCAGTTGGGCTGCGATGGCGGAGGCGCGCTCGGCGCGGTCGCGGGCGACCGGCGGCAGCATCCACACGTTGTAGGCGAGGACGTCGAGGGTCTCCGCGCGGGGTGCGGCCCGGGGCGCGGCCTGCTCCTGCCCCTCAGCTGTGGGCTCGGCTCGTCGCCTGGGGGAACCTCCTGCCGGCGCAGCGCCGCAGGCCCCAAGGGCGAGGAGGGTCGAGCCCCACAGTGCCGAGAGCGCCGCACGCCGCCGCGCCCTGCGCATCGCCGATCTCGTCCAGGCCCCCGAAGTCACCGGCATCTCTATAGCGCATCGCGCACCCTCGTCGGCGCCGCGCAACGAAAAAAGGCGACCCGAAGGCCGCCCTCTTTCGGTGCCGTGGGTTCGCCTTCAGCGGGCCGGCGCCTCGGCCGTCCGGGTGCCGGTGAAGGTGCCCGTGATGGCGCCGCTCATGCCCATCTCACCCCAGGAGCCTGTCCAGGTCCCGTTGTCGAGGGACTGGGCGATGTTCGTCACCGAATCGTAGTCGGCGCCCATCGCCATGCCGCTCAGGCTCAAGGTGCCCTCCGCGTCGGTGATGAAGCTGCCGAGCTGGCTGTCGATGAAAGCGCCGGCGGCAACGAGGCCGCTGTTGCAGGCGTCGGTGTAGTCCATCTCCGAAAGGAAACCGACGTTCGTCGCGAGCCAGGCACCGATCGCCATGCAGTCGATCCAACCCGAGAGCATCTCCGCGGTGCTGGTGAAGCCGAGGGCCGGCAGCAGCGCGTGGTTGTAGATGTACTGGATGAGCTCGCCGTAGTTGAGCGTGAAGGTGTGCTCGGGGATCAGGATGGTCCCGTCGCTGATGCTAGCGGTCGCGTCGGTCGCCACGGAGGTGAAGCCTGCTTCGCGAAGATCGATGGTGAAGTCCTGGGGCATCCCGTCGAGGTCGCGGATCGAGACGTTCATGACCTTGAGCTCGTGGCGGATGGGAGCACCGAGCTCGCCCTCGGGGAAGACGATAAGGCGTGACTCGATGTTCGCCTCGTTGATGGCCCGCGCGACGTCCCCGAGGCTGTCGGCGAGCGCCAGCACGAAGCCTGGAAGGACCGACTCGAGCTGGTCGTTCACGAGGTTCTGAGCGGGCTCGCCGGCCGTCTCCCAGGCGCCGCAACCGCCGGTGAAGCGCGCCCGCGCGCCGTCCCAGCTCGTGAAGTTCTCGGTGTAGAGCGCGCTGATGTCGCCGTAGGGGTGCCCGATGCTGCAGGTGCTGTAGTCCTCGGAGGGCATGCATTCCCAGGCGCAGGTCTGGCGCATGGCGAAGTCGACAATGAACGCGCCGGGGTCCTGGCCGAAGTCCCCCGTCGCGGGATTGCCGTCCACGTCGTTGTCGTCGGTCAGCTCGTCGAGGAGGTCGACAGCCGTGCCGACCGCGCCGGGGAGCGTTCCACCGAAGTCGAGGCGGTTGCTCAGGTCGTAGACCCCGACGATCCGCGGCTCCATCGCCAGCTCGGTCAGCGTGACGGTGACGGTGGTCTGCTCGCCGGTGTCCACGCGCACGTTCTCGACGCAACCGTAGGCGCTCGCCTCGCCGCTCATGCGGGCGATGACCGCGACGCTGTAGTCGGTGCCGATGGGGACGTTGTTGAACGCAGGGCGGGCGGTGAGGCTCGGTACCGACGACTGCTGCAGCGCCGTGGGAGGCATGGTCGGGTCGAAGGTGCCGCAGTCGAGCCCATCGAAGAGGAGCGCTTCGATCGGGTTGAAGGTGCGCTCACCTTCGTAGGAGACCTCGACGAGGATGCTCCCGGCATCGAAGCTGGCGACACCGACGGAGAACTCGATCGCTTCGCCTTCGGGGGGCGCGACGCGGACGCGGAAGGTCGTGTCGGACGTCCCCGCCGTCAGCCGGAGGGACGACTGGCCGTCGTCTCCGGTGACCGAGACGCCGGCGCTCAGTCGAGAACCCGCCGCCGCCCCGACGATGGACCAGTCCAGGTTCGCGTTCGGGATGCCCCCGGCGAACTCGCCTTCCCCGACGTAGCGCACGACCAACTCGGTCTCCTCGCCGGGCATCAGGTTCACCGTCGGGCTGCTCACGAATTCCAGCCGCGCGCCGGGCCCTACGACGGGCGGGGGCTTGTCCCCACCACCGCAGGCAGCGGTGAGCAGCGCCATCGCGAAACCGCACCAATTCCAAGCTCGATTCATCTCATCTCCTCGTGTCGCACCGGCAGGGCCTGAAACGAGAACCCCTCCGGTGCAATCCTAACGGGCGAGTTCTCGCACGAGAAGGCCCGGCGCCAGGGGCACCCTCGGTCGAACGGCGAACCACGCGCGTCGAGCGACGCTCAGCAGCCCGCCCCGGCATCGACTGCGATGGATCGCGGTCGAGGATGCCCTGCGTGAAGCGCCGCGCTCCCCGGGGCGTGAGGCGCACGCTGAGGTCCTGGCGCGGGCTGTCAGCCCCCGGGCGGCGTGCGCACGCAGATGCGGCCCACGAAGGCCACGTCGACGCAGCGGGGCAGCATGCCGGTGCAATCGGCGGCGCTCACGCACTCGTC
>JALVDI010000201.1 GCA_027009115.1 Polyangiaceae bacterium
CTTGGCCTGCCCCAGGTCGCTGAGCTGCAGGCTGTCGAGCTTGATGCCCAGGTCCTCGCTCACGAAGGTGCCGCCCGTCAGGATGGCGATGTCCTTGAGCATCTCCTTGCGGCGGTCGCCGAAGCCAGGCGCCTTGACGGCGGCGGCCTTGAGCGAGCCACGGAGGCGGTTGACGACGAGCGTCGCGAGCGCCTCGCCCTCGACGTCCTCGGCGATGATGACGATCGGGCGGTTCTGCTGCGCGATCTTCTCGAGGACCGGGATGAGGTCCTTCATGTTCGAGATCTTCTTCTCGTAGATGAGGATGTAGGGGTCCTCGAGCTCGCACTTCATCGACTCGGTGTCCGTCGCGAAGTAGGGCGAGAGGTAGCCGCGGTCGAACTGCATACCCTCGACGACTTCGAGCTCCGTCTCCAGGCCCTTGGCCTCCTCGACGGTGATGACGCCTTCTTTGCCCACGCGCTCCATCGCCTCGGCGATGATCGAGCCGATCGTCTCGTCGCCGTTGGCGCTGATGGTGCCGACCTGGGCGATCTCCTTGGGATCCTTGGTCGCCTTGCTCAGCTTCTTGAGCTCCTCGACGACGCGCTCGACGCCCCGGTCGATGCCCCGCTTGAGCTCCATCGGGTTGTGTCCGGCGGCGACCATCTTGGAGCCGACGCGGAAGATCGACTGGGCGAGCACCGTCGCCGTGGTGGTGCCGTCACCGGCGACGTCCGAGGTCTTCGAGGCGACCTCGCGGACCATCTGAGCGCCCATGTTCTCGAACTTGTTGGGCAGCTCGATCTCCTTGGCGACCGTCACGCCGTCCTTGGTGACGGTGGGCGCCCCGAAGCTCTTCTCGATGACGACGTTGCGGCCCTTGGGGCCGAGGGTGACCTTCACCGCGTTGGCGAGGGCGTCGACGCCGGCCAAGATGCGAGCCCGCGCCTTGGTGTCGTACAGGATGTCTTTGGCAGCCATGATTGCTTCTCCGTTTTCCGTGTTCTGCTTCTAGAAATTCAGGGTAGGGGGCCGGTCACTCGACGACGCCGAGGATGTCGTCCTCGCGCAGGATGAGGTGCTCCTCGCCGCCGATCTTGACCTCGGTGCCGCTGTACTTGCCGAAGAGGACGCGGTCGCCCTCCTTCACGTCGAGGCCGACGCGCTCCCCGTTCTCGAGGCGCTTGCCGTTGCCGACAGCGATCACCTTGCCCTCGATCGGCTTCTCCTTGGCGGTATCGGGGATGATGATCCCGCCCTTCGTGGTCGTCTCTTCCTCGACGCGCTTGACCAGCACGCGATCACCCAACGGTCGAATCGCCATATCGGTTTCCTCCCTAGCTTCGTGGGGGTTGAAATGTTTTGTTAGCACTCGCCCCCCAAGAGTGCTGACAGTGGCCAGACCTTAAAACCCGCCTGGGCAGAGTCAACGGCGGCCCCCTCGGGCCCGTGAGGCTTCTCACGTAGTCCTGTAATTTCAAGGACTTAGGAGGTGGGTCGCCGCAACTCGGATCGGCTGCTAGCACTCTCGCTCGGCGGCTGCCAGCCCCCCTGGGGGGCTCTCCGGCCCCTGCGCCGTTCCTTTGGCTGCAGCCTTTCTCGCCCGATAGGGTGAGGGAGATGATCGAAACCCACGGAGACATTCGAGGCTGGTTTCACCAGAAGGTCCGCACGGCGATGAGCCGCCTGTCCCTCTCGGTGACCGCCGAGACCGAGCACTACCTCGTCGACCTCCTCGCGGAGCGTCAGCGCCTGGCGACCCCGGACGAGCCTCTCGTTCAGCAGTGGGCGCGGGCGTTGGAGGCGGACGACCCCCGCGAGCGCCTCAGGCGCTTCCGAGACACGGGCGACGCCGCGCTCTACACCTGCGGCTTCTTCGCGGACCATCTCGAGACCCGCGGGGTGAGCGAGGCCTACTTCATCGGCATGGGTGGGCGGGCCTATCGCGCCGCGAGCACCCTCTGCGCCCGCCGCGCCGGCGTGTACGACGAGCTCGCCAGCGGTTTCGAGCGGATGGTCGCGCTCCTCGACGAGGTCCGCGAGGAGACCGTGCTCAAGACCCCCCAGGACATCGTGCGGCTCTACGACAAGTGGCGGCGCACCGGCAGCTCCAAGATCGCCGCCCGGCTGCACGAAGCTGGGGTCTTTCCGACGGTGCCACGCCCCGACGTGGTGACGCACTGATGAGCGAGGTGTTGGGCCGCATCCAGGCGCGCCTCGGGGAGCTTTACGACATCGAAGTCGCCGACATTGCACCGTTTCTCTGCGATGAGGGGCAGGCTCGGGCCGTGGTGGGGGATGCGGCGTCGCGGGGCGAGGTGTTGCTGGTCGCCGAAGGGGCCGACGGCGTGTTCGTAGGCCTCTATGTCGCCGAGGAGGCCCTCGTCCGGCTCGAACGGGACGGCCTGGCGGGCTCCCTCGAGGCCTTCTCTCTGGCGGCCGAGGGCGTCAGCCACTTCATGTACCTGCTCTTTCGCGCCGAGAACGAGGAGCCGGTCTCGCAGCTGGAGCTCGAGCTGCAGGCGGAGGTCGACAAGTACGCCACGGCGCTCCTCGAAGGCTGGGGCGTCGGAGCGCTCCGGGAGCGGAGCCGGCAGCTGCGCCATCGGCTCTTCGCGCGGGCGGAGTTCCTCGACGACGCAGGCACCGAGGCAGGGGACCGGTACCGAGTGGCCCACCGCTGCGCCGCTCGCTACGTCGCACACCTCGAGGAGCGCTACGTGGCCGGCGGCGATCGCCGGGGTCTGGTGCAGGAGCTGCGCCGCTTCTACCGGCTTGGGGCTCAGGACAAGCTCAGCCGGGCCCGCGATCCCGGGCGCAACCGCCGTTGACCCGCGGCTGACTCCGGTGAGGGAGGGCGGGATCTTCAGCGGATCTCGGCGTTTTTCGTCTCGACGATGAACTCTTCGACGGCCTCGCGGACCGGGCGGTTCCAGCGCACCTTCTGCGCGGCGATCTCGCGGAGGGCCGTGACCGCCTCGCGGTTCTTGCTCGGCACGAGGGCGGGAGCGCCCTTCATCAGCTGGCGGGCGCGGCGGCTGGCCAGGATGACCAGGGCGAAGCGGTTTTCTTCGTGCTCGAGGCAGTCTTCGACGGTGACGCGGGCCATGGGAGCTCCAGGTTGGGCGGGGCTGGGCCCCGGCGGGCGCGAACCCTAGCAACGGGCGCTGTCCCGAGCAAGCATCGGGGGTTCGCGGGTCTTGGCGACCATCTGCGGCTTTACTCCGGGGTGCGGGGTGGCTAGCATCGGGCACACACGGGCGTCCTCCGACCATGGCGCGGATCACGATCATCGGCCCCGAAGGCGAGCAGGAGCGGGAGCTCGGCCCTCACAACACGTTGGGGCGCCACCCGAACAACACGCACCAGATCCTCGACCGCATCGTCTCGAAGGAGCACTGCCACATCGACCAGGTGTCGGGTCGCTACGTGCTCAAGGACCTGGGATCGCTCAACGGGACCTACGTCAACGGCGAGCGGGTGACCGAGCGGGTTCTCGAGTCCGGCGACGAGATCACCCTGGGCTCGACACGCATCATTTTTCGCGGAGACCAGGAGAGCCCGAGCCTGGCGCCGGCGCGACCGGTCCCGACGCCTTCGAAGGTGACCATCGCTCCAGGCATGGTCGAGAGCCACATCCGCACGAAGCTGGCGCCGCTCCTCGACCAGAGCTTCCTGCCGGAGGCGATGGTGCGGGACAACGCCGCGCTACGGCGCGACTACGAGAAGCTGAGGGCCAGTTACGAGCTGATGCAGGCCATCGGCGTCGAGCTGGATGTCGATCGCCTCCTCGCGAAGATCCTCGACGCGGCGTTTTCCCTCCTGCCTGCCGACCGCGGGGTGATCCTCCTGTACGACGAGGACCGCGAGCTGAAGCCGCGCTGCGTGCGCACCAAGCAGCCCAAAGCGCAGGGCGAAGAGGTGGTCCTCTCGACGACCATCATCGAGGAGGTGCTTCGGGACAAGGCAGCGGTCTTGTCGAGCGACGCCTCGGTGGATTCGCGCTTCCAGGGGGCGCACTCGATCATCATGCAGGGCATCCGTTCGACCATGGCGGTCCCGCTCCTGCACGCCAATGAGGTCTTCGGCATCATGATGCTGGACTCGCAGATCGCGGCCAACGCCTTCACCGAGAAGGACCTCCAGCTTTTCCAGAACGTCGCCAACCAGGCCGCGATCGCGGTCCAGAACTCGCTTTACGCCGCGCAGCTCCAGCAGGAGGCGGTCACCCGCGAGCGCTTCCAGCGGCTGCTCTCGCCGGCCATCGCCGAGCAAGTGCTGAGCGGTCGGGTCGAGGTCAAGAAGGGCGGCGAGCTGCGGCAGACCACGGTGCTCTTCAGCGACATCCGGGGGTTCACCTCCATGAGCGAGAACATGCCGGCGCAAGAGGTCGTCGACATGCTCAACGACTACTTCGAGCTCATGGTCGAGATCATCTTCGAGAACGAAGGCACCCTCGACAAATTCGTGGGCGACGAGATCATGGCGCTCTTCGGCGCGCCCGTGGCTCACGACGACGACCCGCTGCGGGCGGTACGAACGGCGATGAAGATGCTCGACGTCCTCGACCGTGAGTTCAACGCGACGCGCTTGCGGCAGGGCAAACCCACGCTGCAGATCGGCATCGGCATCAACACCGGCGAGGTCGTCGCAGGCTACCTCGGCAGCAGCAAAGCCCTCGAGTACACGGTCATCGGCGACACGGTGAACACCGGCGCGCGGCTATGCTCGGTCGCCAAGGCCGGGCAGTGCATCATCAGCGAGCAAACGTACGCCCACGTGAAGGATCACTTCGAGGTCGAGGAGTTGCCGCCGCAGATGGTCAAGGGCAAGTCCCGGGCGCTCAAGATCTACAACGTCCTCAGGTACAAAGGCGATCCTTCTCGGATCTGGGACGATCGCACCCGCCCCGTCTGAGCTTGCCCTGCGGCGAAGCGGTCCGTCCCGCGCCTGCGGCGGTGGGCGCCTCCCGGAGCTGAATCACCCCACGAGGTCCATGGCGCATCTTGAATTCGAGAAACCGCTCGTCGAGCTCGAGGCACGGATCCGAGAGCTGAAGACGGCGTCGCAGGGAGTCGAGGGCATCGACGCCGAGATCGCGGAGCTCGAAGCGCGCGCCGAGCGACTGCAGCGCGAGCTCTACGAAGATCTGGGTGTGTGGGAGAAGGTGCAGCTCAGCCGGCACCCGGACCGCCCGTATTTCCTCGACTACCTGGAGGCGATCTTCGAGGACTTCGTCGAGCTGCACGGCGACCGTTCCTTCGCCGACGACCCCGCGATCGTCGCGGGCTTCGCGACCTTCGAGGGGCGCAGCGTCGCGGTGATCGGGCACCAGAAGGGCCGCACCACCAAGGAGAAGCTCAAGCGAAACTTTGGGATGGCGCACCCGGAGGGCTACCGGAAGGCTTGCCGCCTGATGGAGCTCGCCGATCGTTTCAGCCGGCCGGTGCTGACGTTCATCGACACCCCCGGTGCCTACCCGGGGCTCGGTGCGGAGGAGCGCGGGCAGAGCGAGGCGATCGGTCACTCGCTGCTGGTCATGGCGCGGCTCCGCGTCCCGGTGATCGCGACGGTGATTGGCGAAGGCGGTTCGGGGGGGGCGCTCGCCCTGGGCGTCGCCAACCGCGTGCTGATGTTGCAGTACTCGACCTACTCGGTGATCACCCCGGAGGGGTGCGCGTCGATTCTCTGGCGCGACGGAACGATGGGGCCGGCGGCCGCCGAGCAGCTCCGGATGCTTGCCTCCAACGCCAAGGACCTTGGCGTGGTCGACGACGTCATCGAGGAGCCGGTCGGGGGGGCGCACCGCGACCGGTCGCTGGCGGCCCGAAACCTCGCCGATCGCCTGCGTGTGCACTTGGCGGAGCTCGAAGCGATGAGCGCCGAGCAGCGCGTCGAGGACCGCTATGCGAAGTTCCGGGCGATGGGCCGCATCGCCTGAGCTCCGCCGCTTTTTTGCCCCGGGTTCCCATCCCTTCCTAGGATGCGGCTAGTGCGCATCTCAAAAAACGATCGTCGATCGATCCGTGGGCTGGGCGGGCCCCCTGGCGCATCCGCGAGGCGAGGGAATGTCGAGCATTCTCGAGGGGAGAGGATGGCGGCAGAGGCCGTGCGCAGGCCGCGGAGCGGCGGCGAGGGGTTTTGAGATGCGCTCTAACCCCGTGCGAACCCTCTGCCTGGTCTCGACGCTCTCCCTTGGCTGCGCAGCCGCGGCGCCGGCCTCTCCCACGACGCCACGGGCCGAAGCGGCAGGCGCCGAACGCCTCTCGGAGCTCGAGGCCACGCTCCGCGAACGGGAGCAGGAGATCCGCGAGCTGCGCAGCCGTCTCGCCCTCGCGCAGGCCGAGGCCGAAGAGCTTCGGCACCGGGAGCGGCCGGCGCGGGCCGAGACGGTGCGCATTCGTTCGGGGGACGGGGAGGGCGATGAGGACGGCCTGCTCTTCTTCGACGACGAGGGCGGCGACGACTGGGAGGTGCCCGCCGAGGAGCTCCCCGAGGAGGCCTCCAACGCTCCTCGCCCGACGCTCCGCCTGTACGGTTCGCCCGCGGTCCGCCTGCCGGACACGGCCCTGCGGGCCCCGGATCTGCCCCCGGCGAGCCTCCCGCCGAACCCCCTGCCGGCTACGTCCAGCTCGGGTGCTTGGAGCGCCACCCCGGTGGTCGCGCGGCCAGCGCCTGTCTACGTGCCGCCGCCGGCGCTGGCGCCGTCGCGGCCTCGGGCGACGGCTGTGGACGCACAGTACCGGGAGGCCCTGGGCGCCTTGCGCGCGCGCCGCTTCGAGGACGCTTTGAGGGCTTTCGAGGCGTTCCTGCGCCGTGCGCCCACCCACCCTCAGGCGGCGGACGCCCGCTATTGGCGTGGGGAGGTCCTTTACATCCTCCGGCGCTACCAGGACGCCCGAGCGGCCTTCGCGTCGTACCTTTCGTCGCACGCGGCGGGGCGGAAGGCCGCCGATGCGCTCTACAAGCTCGCGCTCTGTCATCGTCGTCTCGGCGACGAGGCGAGCGCGCGGCGCGCCCTGGAGCGGCTGCGTCGCACCTATCCCAACAGCGTCGCGGCGCGCACGGCGTCGCGGGAGGCATCATGAAAAAGCACCTGCGGCTGGCTCTCGTTCTGGGCTTGGCGGGCGTTGGGCCCGTCGCCTCCGCCCAGGGGGGCGACGACCCGGCGGCGCGGGGTGCGGCGAATCTTCACGAGGCGCAGATCTCGGGCCGCGCCCTCGTCATCGGTTCGGGGCGGAGCGGGCGTTACATCCCGCCCATCTACACGGTTCAGCGTGGCGACACGCTCTGGGACATCACCGGTCGTTTCTACGGGAATCCCTACGAGTGGCCTCGGGTGTGGTCGTACAACCCCGAGATCACCAACCCGCACTGGATCTATCCCCTCGACCGCCTCCGCCTCAGGCCTGGGGCCGAGCAAGCGGTGGCGCTCCCGGTCGTGACCACGGAGCGCTCCGGCCGCCCCCTTGCGGGCACGATCTGGCTACGGGACGAGGGCTATCTGGACCGCGAGGCCCTCGAGGACGCAGGGGTCATCGTCGGCTCGCCGGAGGAGAACATGCTCCTGTCGACCTACGATGACGTGTACGTGCGCTTCGACGAGGGCGTCCGCGTGCAGCCGGGCCGCGAGTACACGATCTTCCGGGTCATCGACGACGAGGAGCGGAACCCGGGCGAGCGCGGCGAGCTCGTGCGCATCTTCGGGACCGTGCGGCTGCGGAGCTACGATCCGGAGCGTGGCGTCGGGCGAGCCACCATTACCGAGGCCCTCGATCCCATCGAGCGCGGCTTCCGCATCGCGCCGGTGCCGCGACGCTTCGAGGTGGTGCCCCCGCGCCCGAACGCTCGCGACGTCGAGTCGGAGGTCGTCGCCACCCTGCGGCCGCAGCAGATCCTCGGCGACCAGCAGATCGTCTTCGTCGCTGCCGGCTCCGAAGAGGGCGTGCAGCTCGGCAATCGCTGGTTCGTCATTCGTACCGGTGACGAGTGGCGCCGCACGCTCACGAGCGATCGGCACGATTACGGCGCGACCATCGACGACGCGCCGGAGCCGAGGGAGGACGACTATCCGCCGGAGGTCATCGCGGAGGGCCGCGTCGTCGCCGTCAGGCCGCACAGCAGCACCGTGCTCATCACCGCGTCCACCCGCGAGGTGACCGTGGGCGACAGGGTGGAGCTCCGCCAGGGCTTCTGAGCCGGCGTGGGCGTCCCCGTTGCTTCGAGGGCGCGTTCCGGGCGACCCTGAGGGGGTGGCGGCGCCGCGCAGAACCTGCGACGACGAGCTCGACGAAGCTCGTCGCGAGCTCGAACGGGAGCGCGGGCGCCTGCGCGCCTTGCAGGAGGTGGGGACGCTGCTTGGGTCGACCCTCGACCTGAACGAGCTCCTCACCCGTGTGCTGGACCGCGTCAACGACGTGATGGACGCGGATCGCTCGACGCTCTACCTGCTGGACGACGAGAGCGATGAGCTCTGGTCCAAAGTGGCCCAGGGGGAGCAGACGGTCGAGATCCGCCTGAAGGTGGGGGAGGGGTTGGCGGGGAGTGTCGCCAGGACGGGCAAGAGCCTGAACCTCAAGGACGCTTACCTCGACCCGCGTTTCGACGCCGAGTGGGACCGCAAGACGGGCTACCGCACGCGTTCCGTGCTCTGCGTGCCCCTTCGCAACCAGCACGGGCGGATCATCGGCGTGCTGCAGGTGCTCAACAGCCGCAACGGCTACTTCACGACCCGGGACGAAGAGCTGTTGAGCGCCCTCGCGGCGCAGGCGGCGGTCTCCATCGAGAACTCGAAGCTCTTCTTGTCGGTGGTGGGCAAGAACATGGAGCTCATGGAGACGCAGGAGCAGCTCCAGGAGAAGATCCGTGAGCTCGACGTGCTCTTCGAGATCGCCACGGTCTCGGCGAGCGCCATGGAGATCGAGGAGCTGCTCCACGGCGTGCTCGCTCGGACGATGCGGGCCGTCGACGCGGAGGCGGCGTCGATCCTCCTGGCGGACGAAGGGAGCGGCGATCTGCGTTTCCGGGCCGCCGTCGGCGGGCGTCCGGAGCGGGTCCAGAGCGTACGGATCGAGGCGGGTCAGGGGATCTGTGGCTGGGTCGCTCGGCACAACAAAGCGCAGCTCGTCAACGAGGTCGACGACGACGCGCGGCATTCCCGGCACATCAGCGAGCTGGTGGGGTACCACCCGCGGAGCGTGCTCTGCGTGCCGTTACGCTGGGACGACGGCGAGGGGAGGCGTGGGGTGGGCGCCGTGGAGCTCCTGAACAAGGCTGGGGGGCGGGCGGATTTCACCGACGACGATCTCAAGCTCGCGACGGTCATCGCGGGGCACATCTCGACGGCGATCGAGCAGGCGCGGGCGCGCCGCCGGCGCGAACGGGAGGAGCGACTGTCGACCCTGGGGCAGTTCCTCTCGGGGGTGCTGCACGACCTCAAGACCCCGATGACGGTCATCAAGGGCTACACGCGGATGCTCGCCAAGGAGACCGACGGGGAGGCTCGGCGCGAGCTGATGGAGGCGGTGCTGCGGCAGGTCGACATCCTCGACGCGATGACCCGCGAGACGCTGGCCTTTGCCCGGGGGGACGCGAAGCTCTGGGTGCGCAAGGTCTACCTCTACCGCTTCTTCGAGGACTTGGCGCAGCAGCTTCGGCAGGCGCTTGGCGACCGGATCGCCGTGGAGCTCGATCTCAGGGATCGGGGCGTCGCGCACTTCGACGCGGCGAAGATTCAGCGCGCCGTGCACAACCTCGCACGCAACGCCGCGGAGGCCATCGCCGCTCAGGAGCGCGAGGAACGGGGCACCTTCCGCATCGTCGTCGACAAGACCCCCGAGGGCGAGCTCTTGCTGCGCTTCGAGGACGACGGGCCCGGGGTGCCCGAGGCGATCCGCGAGCACCTCTTCGAGTCGTTCACGACCCACGGCAAGAAGGGGGGGACGGGGCTGGGGCTGGCCATCGTGCGTCAGATCGTCCAGGAGCACGGCGGCGCCATCGAGGTGGAGAGCGGCCCCGGGGGGACGGCGTTCACCATCCGGATGCCCCAGCCGGCGGACTCGAGCGTGTCCTCGCCGGGCGATCTGCCGGCGGCGCGGGCCTGACGGGTCCCGGAGCGGGCCTGTGCTGTTCTGTGCTCCGCGAGGGGTGCAGGTCCGGCGGTGGGAACCACGCCGCCCGTGCTCACGGAGTGCAGGTCCGGCGGTGGGAACCACGCCGCCCGTGCTCACGGAGTGCAGGTCCGGCGGGCGCCGGTCCAGAGCTCGATCTTCCTTTCTCCGGCGCGATCGACCTCGACGAGGGCGGCCCACACCTCGTTCCAGCCGACTCTGTTCGTGCCGTCGATCTCTCGGAGGACCTCCGCGTCCACCGCGATCACGCTTTGGAGCCGGCCGTCGACGACGGTGTCGTCGAGGAGGATGCGGTTGCTCGAACCTACGTGACGCCTCAGAGCAAAGCCGTCCTCGCCTGCGGCGACGACCGTCACCTCGCCGTTGAGCCGGTAGGCCGCGAAGGTCGGGCCCTCTGGAACGGTCGGGAGGGTGCCGGGTACGCCGGTGGTAGCGCCCCCGCACCTAGTCGTACTGGAGTTGCACGATAGGATTGCGAGGGCGTTGTCGGCTTTTCGGACGACGAAGTAGTGACCGTCGCCACGCGTTGGCATGGGGTCGACGGCGGCGGCGATTGCCGGGGCCGGGCCCGGCTCCATGGAGAGCGAGATAGGCGCAACATCCAGGCGCAACGACGTTTTATGAACCCTGACAAATCGGTTCGACCCAACTGCCAGCGAGATCCCTCGGTTTGCGGCAAGATCGCCACGAACCGAATCGACCGAGTTGAAAGGCAGGAGGGCTGTCGACGTGAATACGGTCCGCACGATGTTGGGGTTCAAAACCCAGTCCACGGTGATGTCGGGCGCATAGGGGATGAGCGAGAGCCCTTTGGTGTCATTGGAAGTTTCGTTGTCGTTGACCCGTTCGGCACAGATCCCGGTACTGGACTCCGCCCGGATCGTCCACGCGGAGAGCTGTACGCCGGAGTCCATCGGCTTCTCAGTGGCGAGGGCGGTTCCTGCGTCGCCCATGGTCCGAACGTCCAGGTAGTTCACTTGGCCGATTGGGGGCGAACCACCATCATTGCACTGGAGAAGAAACGCGAGCTGTGCTTCGTAGCAGCCGCCGTCGCCGGCGTTCACCAGAGCGACGCGCGCGCTTGCCTGCTCCCCACCGCGCCAGAAGATCGCCCAGCCCCGGTTCGTGTCGGGGCGTTCGGTGAGGTGCAGCTCCGGCCTCGGCCTCGTCGGGGCTGTGGGGTGACCCGTCCCCACGCTGAAGACGCGGATGGGCGGCAGCTCGCCTCCCTCCCCAGCTCCCCCGCAGGAGGGCGCCTCCGGGCCTGGGCAGCCCGTCGTAGACACGCAGTACCCGCCGACCAGGCAGATCTCTCCGTCGCCGCAGTCGCAGCCAGGGGGGCCGGCGTCCGTGCCGCCGCTGTCCGCTGCCGCGTCCGTGCCGCCACTGTCGGTGGCGTCCGTTCCGGCGTCCAGCAGCCCGCTGTCCACGGCCGCGTCCTCGTCTCCGCCCTCGTTGTAGGCCTTCGCGTCGACCAGCAGCGAGCAGCCCCCCAGCAGGAGCGTCAGCAGCCCCAGGCTCGCCCTCCCCGCATTCGTCCTCATCGTTCCGTGCCTCCCTCGCGGCTCGTCGGGGCCCGGCAGCGCTGTTGCGGGCCAGGCTCAGACCGTAGCATGACAGCGCGCCGTGGGCTGCCGCACCGAGCCGGTCGCGCCCGGAGCGTGGACCCCGCGGCGACGCCCGCGCAGCGCATCAGGCCGCCTGCCGAAAGTCTCGGTCGAAGAGCCGCACGCGGCGCAGCAAGAGGTCGAGGAGAAAGAGCCCGAGGGCGAGGTAGAGGAGCCAGGGCCACAGCTCTTCGTGGGCGCGGATCGTCTCGTCGTGGGCGTCGAAGACCTCGGCGGGGGCCGGGTCCACGCTCCCGCCGGTGAGCGCCGCAGCGCGGTCGAGCAGCACCTCGTCCGGCTCGAGGGTCCGGTACTCGGCCGGGTAGGGGTTGGCGAGCTGCGCGGCGCTCTCGGCGACGACCCGGCCGTCCCGGCGGTGGAGCGCCGTCAGGACAAAGCTGCCGTAGCTGTCGAGGGGGAAGCGCGCCTCGTAGCGCCCCGGTGCGGTCTGGCGGAGCGGCATCTCGCGGGTGCGGCGGAGCTGCGGGTCGGTCTCGCCCTCCCGCGCCCGGCGCGCGCCCATGGGGCCCTCGACCTTCAAGATCGAGTCGAGGCCGTTGAGGAAGCGGTCGTCGGCCCCGATGGCGTCGACGACGACCTGGACCTCGTCGCCGAGCACCCACGCGCGCATGTCGAGGCGCTGGCGGCGCCTGTGGCGCATGTGCTCGCGGACGAGCTGCGCCCAGAAGCGGCTGAAGGCGCTCCAGCGGATCCACTCGACGGACCAGCGGTTCTTCACGTCCGGGGTCCAGGCCAGCGCCCAGCCGAGCCCGACCCGCCAGCGGGCGAGGATGGGCTCGCCGAGCTCCGAGGCGAGGACCACCTGCGCGGGGGCGGGCTTGGCGCGGGTCGCAACGTAGCCGTGGAGGAAGGGCGCCCCCTCGATGGGGACCCCCCGCAGGAAGTCGGCGCGGTGATGGACGAGCGGCTGAAAGTACTCCTCGACCACCGCCGAGCGGGCGACGGTGGTTGTCTCGCGCATGAAGATGCGGGGCACGTTGTGCGGGTCGTTCGTCAGGTAGCTGCGACCGCCGCCGAGGCTCGCGATGGACTGCAAGAGCTCCCGGTTGACGTCGGAGCCGAGCCCCACGGTGCTCACGGTGATGCCTTCGGCGCGCATGACCTGCACCAGCTCCGTGATGCCGCGCTCCGGCGCCTGACCGTCCGTGAGCAGGATGACGTGCTTGACCCGCGCGCGCGTCACGGCCAGGTCCTGGTAGGCCATGTCGAGGGCGGGGAAGATGGCCGTGCCCCCCCAGGCCCGCAGGCGTCCGATGTCCCGCAGGATGCGCAGGCGGTTCCCTGCGCTCTGCATACGTACGATGCGCTCGGGGCGCGTGTCGAAGCCGACGACGCTGATGTAGTCGTCGCCGCTGAGGAGCTCGGCGGTGGCTTTCGCGGCCTCCTTGGCGAGCTCCAGCTTCTGGCCGTTCATGGAGCCGGAGCGATCGATCACCAGAGCCAGGGCCAGGGAGGGCTGGTCCCGGCGGCGCTCGCTGTCCATGCGCACCGGCAGCAGCCGCTCCATCCGCGTGCCCTGCCAGCCGCCCAGGCCGAAACCTCGCTCCCCGCCGGCCATCAGGAAGCCCCCGCCGAGGTCACGGACGTAGCGCTCGATGGCGTCCATCTGCGCCAGGCTGACCTGGTCGGCGCTGACGTCGCTGAGGATGAAGAAGTCGTAGCGCTCGAGCTCACGCAGGCTCGTCGGGATGGCCCGCGGGCTCCGCACGTCCACGTCGAACTCACCGGCGGTGAGGGCCCGGGCCAGGTACTGGGCGCGCCCGCGGGCGCCCTCGACGTAGAGCACCGTGGGCTTGCCGGGCACCACGACGGAGGTCTCGTAGGTGTTGTTCTCGGCGAAGCGGTCGGGGCTCGTTTCGTCGTTGCCGTCGTTGCCGTCGTTGCCGTCGTTGCCGTCGTTGCCGTCGTTGCCGTCGTTGCCGTCGTTG
>JALVDI010000202.1 GCA_027009115.1 Polyangiaceae bacterium
CCGCCGCTCTTCGCGCTCGCGCCGCCGACGGATCCGCTGAATCTGGCGGTCGAGGTCCTCGAGATACTGAGCCGAAGGATCGTCGCGCGCCAGCCGTGGGCCTCGCAGATCCCGGTAGCGCCTCAGTTCCTCCTTGGCGCGCTCCAACGCCTGCAACTCGTCGAGGCCCGGGAACTCTCCCCCCGCGGACATGTACATCAGCGCCATGTTGAAATGAGCCTCGGCGAGGTTGGGCTCCATCTCGAGGACCTTTTCGAAGGCTGCCTTGGCTTTGTTCCACTGCTTTGTCGTCCGGTAACCCTCGGCGAGGTTCAAATGGACGGCGACCAGACTCGGTGCCAGGTTTGCCGCCGCCTCGAAGTTCTGAAGCGCTTCGCGGTAGTTCCCCGCCGCAAGCTGGGCGACCCCGAGCGCCATGCGAGCCTCGACATAGTCTGGGCGGAGCTGAACGGCGCGCTGGAACTCCGTGAGGGCATCCCGGAACCGCCCCGGCTGGTCACGCAGCATCGTGCCCTTGATGAAGTGCAGCTCCGCGTTCCCTTCCTGGATCGTCAGAGCCTGTTCGAGGATGGACTCCGCCAGCTCCTTGCGGCCCTGAGCGAGCGAAGCCTTCACGATCGCGATCAACGCAGGCACGAAGCGCTCGTCGCAGCGGAGCGCGCGGCGGGCCGCCTCCATGGCCTGATCGTAGCGTTCCGCCCGGACGAGCACCTCCGCGTAGAGCGCCTGGAGCTCCAGGTTGGTGGGGTTCGCGCGGGCGAGCGGCTCGACGAACGCGAGGGCTTCCGGGACGGAGCCTCGTCGAAGAAAGATGGTCACCATCCCCTCGGCGGCCTTCTCGTAGTCGCTCTGGATCCGGAGCGCCTGGCGGTAGTAGTCGAGGGCGCGGTTCGTGTTGCCTGAGCGATCTGCGAGCACCCCGAGGTTGTACGCGGCCTGGTAGGCGTTGCGGTCCTCGCTCAGCGCCCTCTGGAAGGCCCGCCGGGCCTCGGCGACGCGCCCGGCGCTCGCGGCTCGGACCCCCTCGTCGAAGGCGCGTCGCGCCGCGCTGTTCATCGCACGCCGCTGCGGGCGCCGACACTGTTCGGCGCGGGTGGCTCCCCACGGGTTGGCCGGCTCCTCGGCGGCTTCCTGGGTGCCGCTCGGCTCGCCACGGCCAGACTCTTCGGAGGTCGACGAGTCGTCGTCGCCGTCCCACGTGCTCCCGTCCTCGTCCGGCTGCACGCTTCCCTCGGGCCGCTCCAGCTCATCGGCCGCTCCAGCCGCCGGCTCCTCGCTGCCGGAGGTGCTCTCGTCCTCGGCGGCCGTCGTTTCGTCGTCGCCGCAGGCGCCCGAGCCCAGGGCGAGGGCTGCAACCAAGAGCCAGTGGGCGAGCCTACGTGCGGTCGTACTGCGGGTCATGGCGCTCACCGATCGAGGGCCGGCGGGGTGATCCCCGGTTCGATGGACATGATTTGGCCGCGAGGAGCACGGGTGAATTCCCCGGGCTGATACGGCTGGAAGGTGCTGTCACGGGCCTGCGCTTCGGCGATGCACTCCGCGATGCGTTCGTCGCCATACGCCTGAAGACGATCGATGGCGGCCCGCGTGTACTCGTCGTCGATCGAACCGACCCGAGCAGCCCGCGCCGCGAGGGCGTAGCGAGCGACGGCAAAACACTCGATGGGACGCGTCTTCTGGTCGAGGACCTGACGTACGGTGTCCTCGATGACGATCCGGATCTCCTCGCGAGTGTCGCGGTTGATCCGGCGCCCTCGAAGCTGCTGTTGCATGGCCGCAGGCAGCACGAACGGCACAGGCGCGTTGAGGATCGCTCGGGCCAGCAGCTCGTAGATGCGCCCCTGCTGCACATAGGCAGCGATGGTCCATCGCGGTCGGCGGTAGGGAGGCACCGTGCTGTAGGCGTCGACGAAGCGCTGAGCTTCCCGCGCTCCTTCGTCGATCTGCCGCGTGAGCGACTGAACGTAATCTTCGAGCGTGCGCGGACGCCCCTCGCGGATGGCGAAGCGTTCGAACTCGTCGGAGCCCTGGTCGGCCAGGATGAACGCCGCCTGAGCGGCATACTCCGCAGCGAGGCTCCCAGGCGGCTGGCCGGAGCGAGCGAATGCCTGGACGACGTCGCGGAGCGCGTTCTGGTAATCGCGGGTCTGCCGCATCGCCTTGCGCGCTTCGGCGATCCGCCAGTAAGCCTGCACGACGAGCTCTCCGGCCTCCGGATCCCGCTCATACTCACGGATGAAGGCCCGCATGTCGCGCACCGTCCGGTTCCAGTCTCGCCGGTTGTAGGCGATCTCCGCGATGCGGTAGGCGGCGGTACGCTTGAGCTCCGGCGGCGCGTCGGGCGAGCGCGTGATCTGCCGGTAATAGCGCACCGCCTGGTCGTAACGCTGCAAGCGTTCGTAGATGATGGCGGTGTTCACCAACGCGTCCCGACGGTACTCCTTGATGCGCTCGTCGTTCGACTCGCGGAAGCGCGGAGAGTCGACGAGCACTCGGTAGTTCCGCACGGCCTCTTCGAATTCGAAACCGCGGTTCGCGTTGTACGCCACTCGGAAGTAAGCATTCGCGACGATGCGGTCGAGGCTCTGCTGCTCGGCCGGATCGTCGGAACGCCGCGTCGCCACCTCGTCGATGATGCGTTGATAGATCTGCCGCGCCGAGTCGAAGCGTTGCGTTTCCTCCAACGCGCGGGCAGCAAACTCGAGCGCCAGCGGCGCCTGGCGGTTCTCCGGGGTACGGTTGACCGCGTTGATCAACATCGTCGCCGCTCGCTCGAACAACCGCATGCGCTCCTCGCCCTGAGCAGCCTGGGCGCGCTCGAAGACCTCCATGGCGTCGCGGTACGCGAGAGTGTTCGTGACCTCTCGGGCGCGGCAGCACGGCGCGTCCTGGTTCCCCTCCTCGGCACAGAAAGTCCGAAGCTCCTCGCCGCTTGGGCATGAGGCACCGTCAGGGCTGAACGTGCACTGACGCTCCGCCAGCGCCGTGGCGAGGCGACGCGCCTCTTCGGCGTCCTGCAGTGCTTCGGCCATGTTGAGCATGCTCTCCCACGCGATCTGGCCCGTTGCGTCCGCGTAGGGCCCCGAGCAGCGCTCTTCGAAGATCCGCTGAAAACGCTCCTTGGCCTGAGGCCAGTAGCCGTACTGATAGAGGAGCACCGCGTTGTTGTAATCGTAGGCCGCGCGTACCCCCTCCGTGTCCTGAGCGTCAGAGACGCGCGCCAGATAGAGCTCGCGCGCCTGTGCCAAACGTTGCAGGAGCTCCGGCATGGGTACGGGCCGCACCTGCGGCGGCGTGCCGGTAGGCGCCGGAGGCTCCTCTCTCACTTGGAGGGTACCGTTCTCCACGGCAGCATCGACGATGGCCTTGAGCGACTCCACCACCCGCCGAGCTGCCTCGGAGAGGTGGGCGTCGTCGAGGTTCGAGTCCCGAACGGCTGCGTATTCGCGCGCGGCCTCTTCGTAGTTGCCGGACCAGTACAGCGCGTCTGCGAGGTTGTATTGGAGCTCGTAGGCCTGCGGGTTGTTGGGGTAGCGCCGGAGATACTCGCGGTAGGCCGCCGCCGCCCGCTCGTAGTGCTGCTTGGCGACCTCGAAACGTTCGAGGGCCCCCGCCGCGTCACCTGCGTTGGCGAGCTCCACGGAATGCCGGCGCTCGCGCTGGGCCGTGGTGTGCTCGTGGATGGCCGTGGCAATGAGGGCGTTCTCTGCGAGCTCCTCGGCACGCCGCTGCTCCGCCGGATGATCGAGGTTCTCTTGGGACCAGTCCCCCCCTGGGAGGAACTGCGCAAGCTCCGAGCGCGCGGCGATCGCCTCCTCGAACTCGTTGTTGCGCTGGTGAGCGATGGCGATTTGGTTGGTGATCTCCGGCGCCATGTGGTGGTTGGGCCAGCGCGAAAGAGCGAGGCGCCAGACGCGCACGGCTTCCGGGTACTTGGCCTCGTCGAAATAGACCTGCCCGAGCTGGAAGTACACCTCCGGTGTCCACTCTCGGTCCTGTGGGAGAAGGTTCGGATCCTGAAT
>JALVDI010000203.1 GCA_027009115.1 Polyangiaceae bacterium
AGCGGCAGCGCCGACATGGCGCCGGCGACGGACCGGGACGGGGTGCCGCGGCCCTTCGGCGCGGCCGTCGACATCGGCGCCTACGAGTGGACCGACGCCCCGCCTCCGTTGGACGCGGGCGCGGTGGACGCGGGCGCGGCGGACGCGGGCGCGTCCGGCGACGCAGGACCCAGCGGCGAGGACGGCTCCGTTGACGCCGGAGGCGAGGGTGGGGGTGACATGGGCTGCGGCTGCACGACGCCCGGGCGGCCAGTGGGCGCAGGTGCCTGGCCGCTTCTGGTCCTGGCGGCGTGGAGGGCTCGGCGTGGGCGCCGCCCTGCGGACCGGCGCTGAGCCTGCCCTGCCGTCAGCGCTCTCGTCGTCGACGAGTTCGACCAGCTCGCCGTCCATCCCGTCGGCAGGCTCCTAGGACCCGCGGCCAGTCGCACCCGCTTCGCAACTCGCAAGGCGGTGGTTCGACAAGGGGATATGAACAAGCGTGGAAGCACGGCGCCGGCACTCTCTCTTCTCGTGGCCGCGAGCGTGATGATGGCTTGTGACCCTGGCGGCCCCGTGGTGACGATGGACGACGAGTCGACATGCAACCACGGAGCGGCAGCCGGGTGGTGCATGGACCTTCCACCGATGCGCGCCCACGACGTGTGGACCGTCGACGCCGTCCGGGCGCCCGCGGAGTACTGGGGAAGCGTCACCCTCCCGCTCGTGAATCTTCAGGCGCAGGCCGCGGGCGGTCGGATCTATGCGAGCGTTACCGAGCCCACCGCGGAAACGAGTCCGCGGCGGGTTCACCTCTATGTGCAGGACATGCCGCTGAGCATCGACTCGAGCGAGGTCGCCGTCTACGTGGACGCCCACCGTTTCGATACCGAGGCCGCCGGACTGGCGCGAGACGATGTACGCTACGTCGTCGATCTGACGACGGGCGCCGCGCGAGCCGAGAAGGTGGATTGGGGCGCCCGGAGCCGCTTCCGATGGAGGTCGATCGACGCGCCTGGGCTCGAAGCAAGCCTGGGTGAATGTCGCGAAGGCCTGGGCTCCGTCGACAAGGTACGGGTCTGTGATCTGGAGCTCGCCTTCGACCTTCCGCGAAGCCACACGGCACCGGCGGCCGGCGACGTGGAGGGGATCGGTTTCGCCTTCAGCGATGATCTGCGTTCGATGGTGATGCCCGAAGAGTTGGCCGGTCCACGGGAAGACGGGCTCGATCCCCTCGTCGACCGCCGGCGTTACATGACCTTGCTCTTTCGGCGCCCCGACGGTGTGCCCTTCAGCATCATGAGCTGGAATGTGGCGCATTGGGGCCGTGACTTCGAGTGGGAGCTAACCCAGAGCCCGTATCGCCATGTGACCCTCGCGGAGATCGCAAAAGTCATGGCAGACTACGACATCGTGGGGGTTCAGGAGATGTGGTCCACGGAGGACGCCCGGGAGCTGCTCAGGCTGATCAACATCCAGCGCGACGCCCAAGGCCTGCCGCCGCACTTTCTCTACGGTCCCGTCACCCATCACCCCAGCATTCTCGAGAGCTTGACCGAGAGTTACAGCGAGCCGCAAGGTGGCGTGTTTCTGTTCTCCCGCTTTCCCCAAGTCGCACAGGGCACGATCATCTACGAGGATTGTCGTGGCGAGGACTGTTTCAAACCGAAAGGCGCCCTCTGGGTGCGCCTCGATCTGAGCGGAATCCTGCGGGAGGGCCGCGACCCCGGCTGCGAGGACAAGAACAATGCGGGGCTCGGCTGTCGCGCCACGCCGACGCACGAGGTCTATCTCGACGTGTTCAATACCCACCTTCAGGCCGGCGGCAACGCGGTCTGCGATGGCCTGATCGATGTCTCCAGCTACTGTGCCGCGGCCGGCCTGACCGCGCCGGTGATCGGCGCAATCCCTGCGGTGGGACTGGCCGCCGCGCCGGCACTGGCGACGGCCGTCGGCGCGTGCTTCATCGGTGGTTCCGCCGCGACGTACGAGCTGTGCCGTCAGTCACCGATGGAGGTACGGGAAGCGCAGCTCGCTCAACTCGCCTCCTTCGTCGCGGACGTTCAGGCCGAGTCTCGTCCCCACTACGCGATCATCCTTGGCGATCTCAACATCAACGGTCGCACACTGAACAACGACCGCAGAAGCTATGGCGAGGACGGCTGCTTGGCGGACTACGACGACGGAGACCACTCCGGCAGGTACGGCTACATGTTGGCGAAGCTTGGCATCGCTAGCGATTTCAGCCCAGAGGTGGTCGCGCCCAACGACCACATCAACCCGCATCCGGAAGCTTTCGACTGGGACATCGATCACGGCGACGTGGCGCGCGAGATCGATTGGGACTGGGAGCGTTGCGGTCGCTCGACTCACCCTGGGCAGAGAGGCCCGGTCCCGCTCGTCGGCGGTGGCCTTGGCGGCGAGCCCATCGGCCCACCAAACTGCGACGAGCGCTGGTCGACCGATGCTCCAGAGCGAGAGATCCGCGACGGTGCTGTAGACTCACCCGATAGCTGCCCCCAAGCGCCCTGCGAGCTGCGCAGCGACCCTCGCCTCGACTACATCCTGGTCCGCCCACCTGCGCTGCCCTCGGAAGCCCTCCGGGAGCCGCCGGGCTACCTGGTGGCCCGAGGCCGGGCGGCGGACGGCACCGAGCTGCCGGCGTGGGAGGTCCTGTGGCCGGCGGTGGAGCAGGACTCGAGCGCTCATCTCTGCCTGGCGGCGGGCTACGACCCCTCCGAGGGGGAGGTGGTGGGGCTTCGACGGCTCTCGGACCACGCGCCCATCGTGGCCCAGCTCGAGCTCGGCATCCTACGCGAGCCGACCCGCTTCCACCCAGGCTGGCCTCACGAACTCTCCGTTCGCGTCAATGCCTACGATGCGACCGGCAAGACCGATTGCTGGCGGGATATCTGCGCGCCCCTCGACCCCTACGTCGCCTGGTGGGGTCATCGGGTGGACAGGTTCCTGGTGAGCCGGGACTTCGTGCCGGCGGAGGAGAAGGAGACGGATCGCTGCAGCGGCTGGATGGGCTCATGGCCCGCGGATGACTGCATGGACCGCTGGGTGCTCGCCGACCACGTGGAGCGGGGCGAGTACCGTGAGCACCGCGTCCGGGCGACCCTCTTCGACGAGGACGACGTCGGAAGCGACGAGGCCTACAGCTCCCTGGCGGAAGGCGGCGACCCCTTCGTGAAGGTGCTGTGGTCTGAAGGGGATCTCGTGGTCTCCAGGTACGCCGACCGCGAAGTTGCACCCGCGAGCTTCGAGGGTCCGCAGCGCCTGCTCTCGAGCGACCCTTGGCGTTGGTGCACACGGGACGAACCCGTCAGCCTGTGTTTTGTCGTGTCTACGGAGGAGGTGCGCCCGTGAGGAGGCCCGCGAGCTTCGTTTGGGTGGGGCTGGTGCTCCTGGCCGGTTGCGGCAGCTCGCATCGAGGGCTGGACGGCAGCGTACAGGACGGCGGGTCGGACGGCGGCTCGGATGGGTCGTGCTGCGTCTCGGACGGGGCGGTGGATGCGGGTTTACCGGTGGACTCGGGCGGACGCGACGGCGCGCTCGGCGACTCCGGCGGCCCGGAGGACGGCGGCGTTGACGGCGGGGGCATCCCGAGCTTCACCTGGGAGCCGGGACCGACGCTGATCCCGTTCCACCTTCGCGTCAACCGCAACGTGCGAGTCGCCGACGACGGAACGGTCGTGAACATCGCCGGGTCGCCACTGGGAGCGTCCGACCTTGTGAACTTCTGGACACCGGGAGCACGCGATTGGAGCGTTGCTCAACTCGAACAGGGGGTGGGCTTTCACACCGTAAGCCGTCTGCCGGACGGCCGACTGCTTTCTGCAGGCTCGTGTCCGAGCAGCGTCGTGTTCAACATTCCGCCACGCGACGCGACGGGTGTGCCCGCGAGCTACGGCTACACGTACACGATTGACGCGGCGACGGAGACGGTGGAGAGGGAGGCTCCGATGCGGGTCTCGCGGGGGTTTCACCGAGCGGTGGAGCTGCTGGACGGTCGGGTGCTGGTGTGCGGGGGGTGGC
>JALVDI010000204.1 GCA_027009115.1 Polyangiaceae bacterium
CGGCCGACGAGCTCGGAACCGGTGGCGCGGCGGATCCGCGGGACACGGACGACGACGGGACCGCTGACTTCCGCGATCCCGACGATGACGGCGACGGAATCCCGACGCGCGACGAGGTCCGGGACGGCAACGAGCTGCCCACCCCGAACGCGGATGTGGACGAGGACGGCGATCCCAACTGGCTCGACACGGATGCCGACGGCGACGGAATCCCCGACGCGGACGAACCGGACGACGCCGACGACAGCGGCACACCGGACTACCTCGAGCCGGCCAGCCTGGGCGGCGTGGCGGGCGGCGCGCTCTGCAGCGCAAGGCCCGGAGCGCCGACCCGCACGCCGTGGATCCCCGGGCTGCTGCTCCTGGGCCTGGTGGTCTGGCGGCGGCGGCGCTGAAGCCGAAGGGGCGGATCCGGGGCCAAACCGGGTTCCGGATTCGCCCACGCTCCTCCTTCCGCACTTCTCGCGGAGCCTGGTCCAGAGGATCGGGTTCCCCAATGCGCCTGAGGCGACCACGACGCTCCGAGGGCGACCGCCAAGCGCCGAAGGCGCCAAGCTCCGAAAGCGCCAAGCTCCGGCAGCCGCCAAGCTCCGAAGGCGCCAAGCTCCGGCAGCCGCCAAGCTCCGAAGGCGCCGACCTCCGAAGGCGCCAAGCTCCGGCAGCCGCCAAGCTCCGAAGGCGCCGACCTCCGAAGGCGCCGGGCTCAGAAGCCGACCTTGAACCCCGCGTGGATCATGAAGGGCCGCAGCGGGCGCGCGCCGAAGGGCCGAGTGCTGACCACCGGCCGCTGATCGAGGAGGTTCTCGAACCGCAGGTAGGCGCGGACCTCCTCTCGGAGCTGCACCCACCCGACGAGGTCGAGCATCAGGAAGTCATCGGTGCGCGTGCCCTCCGACCCCTGCCCGGCCTCCTCGCGCATCTCGCCGACGTAGGTCGCCACCGCCCGCAAGCCTCCCTTGGCGTGCTCGGCGCCAAGCTGAAGCTGGCCCTGGTGCGCCGGAAGGTAGGGGAGCGCGTCGCCCTCGCGCACCGAACCAAAGGTTGGATCCTCGGATTCGAAGTCGCTGCGAAAGCGCGAGCCGGTGTACGTGTACGTGGCCCGCACCGGCAGCACCCAGCGCCCCACCTCGAAGCGCCAGCTCGCGACGGCCTCCAGGCCCCAGACGAAGACCGCACCCCCGTTGAACTGGCGGTCGAGCATGTCCGGCGCGCAGCCCGACGAGAACGCGCACTGCCCGGTGAGATTGCTGTAGTCGTTGAGGAAACCCACGAGCTCGAGCAGCCGCCCCTGCTCGGCGTCCGAGTAGCGCGTGCCCAGCTCGTAGTTGACCGAAAGCTCCGGTCGAACCTCCGCGGGCTGACCGGGCGAGACCGGACTGAACCCGCGGTGGACGCCACCGAACACGCCGAGGTGCTCGGTGACGGCGTACTGGAGCCCCATGCCGGGCAGCGCGACGGAGCGCACCTCGCTCTGACGGTCGCCCCTGAGCGCGTCGTCGAAGCGGGTCTTGATCACCTCGGTGCGCACACCCGGCGTCACCGTGAGACCCGCCACCTCGAGCCCGTAGACCAGATAGCCCGCGAAGGCGAAGGCCCACCCTTCGTTGTCGGCCTGGACGATGGGCTCGCCGCCGTTGGGCACGAGCGTCCCCGAGCGCATCGCAAAGCCCTCTTCGACGTGGTCACGGTCGATCCGATCCTGGTGCAGCCGCACGCCGAGCTCGACGTCGTGCACCGCGCGGCCCGTCTCGAAGTCGAGCCGAAGCCGCGTCTGAGCGCCCTGAGAGACGAAGCGTCGATGGTTGTCGATGAGGTAGAGCTCCTCGTCGGCCGAGGAGCTGTCCTGCGCGCCGCTGAGCACGTCGTAGAAGACCGCGCGCCGCCCCCTCGGGTCGGCGAGGACCGATCGGATCGTCACCGACGCGTCCCCGAAGCGGTTCAGGCGCAACCACGAGCGGTCGAAGTCGTGCCGGTAGAGGTCCGTCGTGAGGTTGACGTGGTCTCCGACATCGAGCCGCCAGCTCAGCTGCGCCGAAGTGCGCCACCAGCGCATCCGGTCTCGCTCGGTCGAGGCGTAGCGCCGGTAGGGGTCCGCCCCAAAGTCGGCGCGGCTCAGACCCACGTACGTCTCGTTGCTCCGTTCCCGTCCGAACCCGAGCTTGAGCTCGACCCGGTGGTAGATCTCCGCGTTCGGATTGCTCTGAAGGAAACCGCGCAGCAAAAAGTCGCTGCGATCGAAGCCCGTCGAACGGTTGGACCCGTCGATGCGCTTGAAGCCCGCGGAGGCGACGTCGATCCCTTCGAAGAGGAAGCCTCCCCAGCGGTTGGACGCGCCGTAGTGAAAGTGCGCCTTGCGCGAACGATACAGCCCGTAGGAGAGGTCCACGCCGCCCTCCGGTCTCGTGGGCACGGGCCGGGCCAGGAGGTTCACAGCTCCGCCGATGGTCTGCGGTCCGTAGAGCAAAGTCGCCGGACCCTTGACGACCTCAACGCCGGTCATGCGGGTCATGAGCGGGAAGTAGTACGCCGCCGGGGCGGCGTAGGGCGCAGGCCCGAAGAGCACACCATCCTCCATGAGCGTCACCTTCTTGCTCCGCTCGGGGTTGACGCCCCGTAGGCCGATGTTGGGCCGCAGCCCAAAGCCGTCTTCGGTCCGCACGTAGAGCCCAGGGACCGCGAGCAGGGTCGAGTGCGGGTCGTCGTACTCGAGGGTCTCGAGCTCGCCTTCGTCCAGGAGCGTCGCCGCCCCCCCGAGGCGGAAGACGTCCTCGGGAGCGTAAGCTACGACCACTTCGCGCAAGGTGAGATCCTCGTCGGTGATGTCTTCCCCTTCCGCGGCCTCGACGGGCGCGGCGGACTCCTCATCGGGCGCGAGGGTGAACATCTCGTCGTCGGCGAGGGTGAGATCGTCCTCGCCCCCTTCGTCGCCGACCTGGGCACCCACCGAGACGCCGGCTTCCTCCGAAGCGCCCGGCGTATCCGAGGACTCCGGGGCATCCTCGCCCGGCTCCCTCACTGCGCCAGGCACGGCCTCGCCGGAGCCCGTCGCGCCGGTGCCGCCCTCGTCGCCCGTCGCGCCGGTGCCGCCCTCGCCAGAGCCTTCCTCATCGCCTCTCGCGCCGGAGCCCGTCGCGCCGGAGCCCGTCGCGCCGGAGCCCGTCGCGCCGGAGCCCGTCTGGCCCGAGCCTTCCCGATCGCCGCCCGCCTCGTCACCCGTCTCGCCGCCTTCCTCTCCCGCCGAGCGCTCCTCCTCGATACCGGCGGCCGGCGGAGGCTGCGGGGCCTGACCCAAGGCGAGCGCCGCGGACCCGAGGAACGCGACGAACCCAACCACTCTCCTGAACACGCTCATGGCTCGACTCGCGCGAGGCGCAGGGGGGCCTCGTCTTGTGGGGCAGGGAGAATCCAGTCGGCGGGCCCGAGGCCGTCGCGGACTTCGAGGAGGTTCACTTCGGGGTCGACCAGAGCCCGCGACCGCCGGCCGTTCAGGGAGGCCAGGGCGTCGACCCGCACCTCGACTCCTTCGTGGCCCACGGCGGCGAGCTCGGCGCCGATGTGGTGGGCGAGCTGGAGAATGAGGTCCGGCTGCGCGGACATCTCGCGCTCCTGATGGGGCGTCAAGTAGCGGCTGGGAGGGACGCGGAGCTCCCGCGCGCGACCCAACCACCGCACCCGGTACGATACCGAGCCGTTCTTCTCGCGACACATCACGCGCCAACTCCAACGCATGCCCTGCTCGTGCCACAGCACATCCCCTCCATAGGCGAAGGCGCGCAGAGGGAAGAGCAGCTGCACGAGCGCGAACGCCCCGAGCACTGCGCCGAGGAGCAGCCGGCGGGCACTCAGTGGTCGTGGCGCACCGGCTCGCTCCGGCCAGGCCACGGCCCCCTGGCGCAGCAAGCGCCGCGGCCAGGAAGGATCGAAGAAGACCGTCGCCGCCGAGACCATGATCCACGGGAACATCCCGATGTTGAACAGCAGCCCGACGGCGGTATGGAAGCCGAGGACGAGCG
>JALVDI010000205.1 GCA_027009115.1 Polyangiaceae bacterium
CCTCGGACGCCGCACTGCCTTGGCTCTCGGACATCCTGGGGCAGGACGTCGCGCGCCTCTCGCTTCCCGACGCCCCGGGCGTCGAACCCATTGTGCGCCCGGCCTTCGCCCTTGCCACGGCCCTCGCCGGCCGGGCCACGACGCGCGCGAAGCGTCTGAACCTCCGGCGGGGAGATCTCGCCCACACCCGTTCGAGCGGCGTCCTTCGACAGCACGCGCGACTGCTGGCGGGGGCCGCGATCAGCGTACTGCTCGCCTTCAGCTATTCCGTGTGGGCGCGCTACACGGTGCTCGGCGAAGAGCGCCAGCAGCTCCGCGCACAGCTCGCCAGCGTGACCGAGGACATCTTCGACGAAGAGACACAGAGCCCCACCCGCGCTCGCGAGTTGCTCGAAGGTGGGCGGCGGACCGTCGACCCGCTCCCGAAGTTCACGGCCTACGACGTGCTCGATGCGATCAGCGCGGCGATCCCGCCCGAGATCACCCACGACACCCGCCGGCTGACGATCGAAATCGACGACGAGACCCGCGAAGGACGCTTCGAGCTCCAGGGCACGGTGGCGAGCATCGCCGAGCGCGACACCATCGCAGCGAACCTGGAGGCACACGAGTGCATCACCGAGATCAAGCTCGGTCCGACCTCCCCCGGGCCGGGCAATCAGAGGTTGAATTACCGTCTGGAAGCGGACGTGCACTGCCCAGGGGACGAGCCCGTGCTGCCGGAATCGAACCGCCGCCGCCGGAGCCGAAGGAGGAGCCGTGACGATCGCTGATCTCGGCGAGCGCCTGCAGGGTGCGCTCGACAGCTTGAATGAACGGGAGCGCCGGCTCCTGACGGTGCTCGGCGGCGTCTTCGCCGCCGTGCTCGTGCTGTTGCCGCTCTACCTGATCACCTCCACGATCTCGGAGATCGAGACCGAGAACGAGGAGATCGTCGAGGTGCTGCGGGAGATCCGCGGCGCTCAGGGCACCCTCGCGCGGCGCGAAGCGGAACGGGAGGCCGCCGCCGCGCGCTACGCCCGCCCCGCGCCACCCCTCGGCAGCTTCATCGAAGCCCGGGCGAGAGAGCAGCAGCTCACGCTCCGCGAAGTGACCGACCAACCCGAGAAGGTCATCGGCGAGTTCCGCCGACGCAACGTGCGCGCGACAATGCCCGGCGTGGGGCTGCGGCCGGTGGTCAAGATGCTGACCGCGATCGAGAACAGCCCCTTCCCCGTCGCCCTCGAACGCATCCAGATCGAACACTTCCGGCCTGGGGACAGCTACAACGTCACCGTCGGCGTGATCGCCTTCGATCGCGAGGGGTCGGAGGCGAGCGAAACGAACATGCGCGCGGGCGCCAGGTCGCGCGCAGGCATGAGGCCGGGACCGCCGGCGCCGTGACGAGGATGATCCGATGACCATGCCCCCGTGGCTACGCAAGCTCGGACGATGGGTGGGCTACCCGCTCTTCTTTCTCTTCTGGCTGCTCCTGTTCTCCTACTGGACCTTCCCCTACGACCGGCTCCGAGATTACCTCGTGCAACTCGTCGAGACCGAACCGGTGGGGCGAGGAGCCGCGGTCGGCGCCGACGGTCCCACGCTCCTCGGCGCTCTCCTCGTCGCTCTGGCGGGCGCCACCCTCGGCGCATTGCTCGGGGTGGGGCTCGGGTACGCCGGCGGGCGCCGCGAAGGTCTGTGGCGCAAGGCGGTCGCAACGGCCCTTGTGCTGGCCGTCGCGCCGATTCCCCTGTACCTCCTGTGGCCGCGAGAGCACCCCGAAGTGCGGCGCCGCCCGACGGGCTACCAGCTCGAGATCGGAAGCCTGCGCCCGTCCTGGTTCACGGGGGTCGACGCGGAAGACGTCCGCTTCGCGATCGTCCCCGACGCCCCCGACGAGCGGCCTCGGGACCTCCATATCCAATCGCTCCACGCGCGCCTCGCCCTGCTTCCGCTCCTCGCGAAGACCGTGGCGTTGAGCTTCGAGGCGAGGGTCGCCCGAGGCGACATCGAGGGGGCGGTGGCCGTGCAAGAGCACCGCCAGGAGATCGACGCGAAGTTCTCTGGCGTGCGCCTCCGCTATTTGCCGATCCTCCGCGCAGCCCTCCCGCTCCCCGTCGAGGGGACCCTGGACGGGGAGCTCGATCTCGCGCTCGACGACGACCCCGCGCTCACCGAAGGCGACATCGACCTGCGGCTGGGGAACGTCGCGGTCGGAGATGGAAGCGCGAAGCTCGCACTCGATGGAATGGGCGATGGCATCACCGTCGAACGCATCAACGCAGGAAACCTCGTGTTGCAAGCGAGGATCGAAGAGGGCACGGCGACCATCGAACGCCTGCAGGGGCGTGGCGACGATCTCGAGCTGGACGGCGAGGGCCAGATCCGCCTGCGCTCACCGCTGCGGGCGAGCCAACTCGACCTGCTGATCCGCGCGAAGTTCAGCGAGGGCTACCAACAACGCAACGACCGAACGCGCGCGCTCTTCTCCCTGCTCGACCTGAACCCGCGCGCCCGAGCCGCCAAGACCCCGGACGGAGCGCTCCAGTACCGAATCGGCGGCACCATCGGTGGCCGCATCAGCACCCAAGCCGCGGGACGAGCGCCCGCGCCAGGCAGCGGCGGCGGCGACAGCTCCATGCGCTGACGGGAGTCAGGCTCAGGCCTCATAGACATCGAGCACGGCGTCGCCGAGCTCGTCGCGGAGGTACTTCTTGAGCTTTTGCAGGAGGCGCTTTTCGATCTGGCGCACGCGCTCGCGGCTCACGCCGAAGGAATCGCCGAGCTGCTGGAGGGTCTTGGGTTCGTCGCTGAGCAGACGCTCCTCGAAGATCCGCTTCTCCTTCCCTTCGAGGGTCTTGGCGTACTCGTGGATCTTCTCTTTGAGCTTCTCGCCGAGCTCCTCCTCGGCGAGCATGTCGTCGACGCGGGGGCCGTCGCCTTCGAGAAGCTCCACGCGCGCCACCGGACGCCCACCGTCCTGCCCCCCTACCGGAGCGTCGAGGGAAGCCTCCCCGGAGCTGAGCCGGCGGTCCATGGAGATGACGTCCTTGACGGGAACGGACAGCCGGTCGGCGATCTTTTCGGGCGTCGGCTCGATGCCCATGGCCGCCAACCGTGACTTCTCCTTTTGGAGGTTGAAGAAGAGCTTTCGCTGCGCCTGGGTCGTGCCCAGCTTGACCAGTCGATAGTTGTTCAAGATGTAGCGGAGGATGTACGCGCGAATCCACCACGCGGCGTAGCTCGAGAGCTTCACTCCTTTGTAGGGGTCGTACTTCTTGACCGCCTGCATCAAACCGATGTTGCCCTCCTGCACGAGGTCCAGCAGGTTCTTGTAGGCCTGCCGATAGTCGTAGGCGATCTTCACCACCAGACGCAGGTTGGACAGCACGAGCTTTCGCGCCGCATCGAGGTCGCCTTCCTCGACGTACTTGACCGCAAGGGCGTGCTCTTCGTCTCGGGTCAGCAACGGGTAGCGCGAGACGTCCTTCATGTACGCCGCGAGGGGGTCGCGCTTGGACAGCTTCCCATCGGCCTTGGCGAGCTTGACGCTCTCGGATCCATCGTTGGGCGCCTCCGCGCCCTCGGCCTCGACGACGCCCGAACCGTCCGCAAGCTCGGCTTCGTCGTCGATCACCTCGGGCACGACGGCGGTTGAATCGTTGGAGTCCGGCATGGGGACCTCCATGGTCGGGCCTGCGACACCGAAGTCAACTCTCATCGACGAAGAGTCGCGAGAACGCACCGAACGCTACTCCTCGACCCCGAATGCTTTGGCGAAGGCCGCCTCGTCGAACCCCACGAGCACGAAGTCCCCTCCGTCGACGAGGGGCCGCTTGATGAGCTTTCCGTCGGCGGCAAGGGCGGCGAGGGCCTCCCCGTCGGACATCCCGGGCAGCTTCTTGGCGAATCCCCCGGCCCGATAGGACCGCCCGGAGGTGTTGAAGAAGCGCCGGAGCGGGAGCCCCGAACGCTGCCAAAGGCTCGCCAGCGTCGACTCGCTCGGGG